>JANQML010000196.1 GCA_028280105.1 Desulfobacula sp.
GCTATGTAAGCCTTTTCCAACGAAGAATACGGATAAAAAGACAAGTAAGATGGATAGGTTATTTTTACTCGATGCCTTATTTTTGTTTCGGTTTAATCAAACCGGATCCGGCGCTTTTCCGGTGCCTGTTGAGAACTGCTATAAAAAACTTGAAAGATCTTATCTGCTCTGGTTTACTCCGTAACGTACAGGTGCCTTAACCGCTTAATAGGGAACTCCGTGAGAATCGGAGACAGGCCCGCTCTGATGAATATGGGGAACGGTTTCAGCCGGAATGTTTAAAAGCTCGGCCGCACATTGATCTGCCCGGAAAGGATCGTTACTTATCAGCAGCTTGTTTACCGGCGGATTGCATTCAGGACCGCCCAGGTGATAATCGGCAAGGCCGACACTGGCATCCATGAGGGTCAGGTCCGGGGTCCGATACCGGCACAGATCAATGATTGAGTCCTGCATTCGTGCATGAAAGGCCGCTTTTTTCCAGATGCCGCCGCCTGAGTAGTGTTCAGGGGGCGCGAAACCCATCATGTTTTTCAGGGTCCCCGTGATGACGGCCAGGGAATGGGCTTTGAGAACCGGCAACGAGACGATAAAGCTGTTGAATGCAATTTCCGGCAGAAATATCTCGGGAAAAACCGGATTTCGGGGAAGGCTTTTGCGTGTCAGCGGTTCTGTATTTAAATCCATCAACTCAATGCCATATGTTCTGGCCAGATCATCATATCCCAGCAGGCTGAACAGTTCCGGTGTTTCACAGATGTGATCCCCGCATCCCTCGGCCAGTATGATCCGTGCATCGCTGCAGGCCTGTATGTATTCAATGACAGGGGCGCAAAAGTCAGGCGCGGTGGTGACGGGAAAAGAGGATGCAGTTACAAGATTGGGTTTGAGTAAGATACAGTCCAAATCTGTGAAAAGAGAGGCGGCTCCGGCATCGTCTAAGATTTGAGAAACGCTTGTATCATAGTTTTTAAAATCCTTTAATTTAAACACACCGGTTCTTCCTTCTTCTTTATTACGGTTTTCAACATTCCGTCGTTCCCGTAAAAACCATTTCAAAATAAATGGGTGTCATATGGATGGGATTTAACTTACACAAAAATGGATCTGATTTAAATAAGAACTTACTTTTTTACAAAAAAATAAGGAAAGAGAGGTTTTCTTTTTAAAGTATAATTAAATTAAATTTATTAAAAATAATGGATAAAACATAGCGGAACAGGGGAAACCCATTGATATAAATGGAATAAACTTAAATATTTTCCGATCTTTAAGAAGATTGATATTTAGATAAATTGCTGTTAACATAATCTGTTCTTTTTAGCTAAGGACGATTGTAGATTCAAATGATTGTTTCTCATTTATCAGCACACGACACGACTATGTGTTGTGCTTATTCGTTAAAGTAACAAGAGGTTACTTAAAAGAGGGAAGAAAAATCGTTTGTAAAATTAAAAAACCAAGGAGAGGTATGTTATGTGTCGGCTGTTTGCACTGACCAGTAAGGACCCGGTCTCCCCAATGCTTGCGATCAACGCCCTTGATGTCATGAAAGAAGGCCATGACGGATCCGGAGTGGGACTGTTGCTTCAGGACCTGGGCGGTCCGTTTGAGGAGATGAAGGATGCCCCGATTCTTTCGGGTATTTTCACGGAGGACGGTATTCGCCGTCTTGACCTGTTCATGATGGAGCAGGGATTTCTGACCAAGTATAAGGTCACCTTGAAATTACCAAAGAAGACCATTGACGGGACCCCGCGGCGTGACCTCTATCTGGTGCGAGCCTATGACATGCCCGAAGAATGGGAGGCGTTTGATTCGGACCTGGTTGCCGATAAGTTGATGCAACTGCGGCTCAGAATCCGTGCCATGGGAGAGGAAAAGAGGGATATGATCGTTTTTTCTTTCTGGCCGGATACGATTATGATCAAAGAGATCGGTGACCCCCTCCAATTGGCCGAATACCTGGGACTGGATAAAAAGGAATTGTATGCCCGGCTGATTATGGCCCAGGGCAGGCAGAACACCAACTATGCGATCAACCTGTATGCCTGTCACCCGTTTTTTCTCAAAGGGTACTGCACCATGACCAATGGTGAAAACACCGCCTTTATTCCCATCAAGGACTTTCTTACCTCCAGGGATTTTCCCGGATATACGGGGTACCAGTCCGACTCCGAGGTGTTTGCCCACATTTTACACTATACGCACGAAGGGCTGGGCCTGGGTGTTGAAACCTATAAACACGTGATTACACCGCTGCAGGATGAAGAATTGGCCGATCATCCGGATGCCGCTTTTTTAACCAGCCTGAAAAATTCGTGCCGGCCGCTTATCATCGACGGTCCCAACTGTGTGATCGGCACCCTGCCGGATCACTCTCTTTTCATGGTCCAGGACCGCAAGAAACTGCGGCCCGGAGTCGTTGGCGGCAAACCGGGGATGTTTGCATTTTCTTCTGAAATATGCGGACTGGATGCCGTGATACCGGATCGGGATAAAACCAAAGATATTCAACCCATGCGCCTTGATACAGCAATTGTCAGCCCTGAACGCCAGGAGGTAGAAATATGTCGTCAAACAGAAGCCTTGAACCTTCCTCTTTAAGCCTGAGCGATCTGCCCTGGCAGATTAATTACAGCAACAACCGCTGCACCCTGTGCGGCCAGTGCACGGCGGTCTGTCCGGTCAAGGCCATAGAACTCAAAACGTACCGGAAACGGATCATTAAAACATCTGTCAAAAAGAATGAAACCCACACGAATCAGTATGATACGTTTTACGGGATACAGCAGAAAACCCGGGTTGAAAATGCCTGTATCGGATGTGCCATGTGTAACATGGCCTGCCCGAATGATGCCATCACACCGGTGAAAAACACCGGACTGGACCGGATACGGTTTCATGTGAACCAGCAGGGCGTCCCCCGGCGCAGGGGGGGAAGGCGAAATGATTCCCTGTCGGTTCTGGATCAGATCAAATTTACCCGTATCTCCATGCTCACCGATCCGGCACTGGATGCCGGCCGTCATGAGTTTGAACTGCGAACCTTGCTGGGGCGGGTCCTCTCTCCCCGGGAGAATATGAACCGTTTGAAAACCAAGGGATGGATTCCCCCGGTCCGGGAAATCTATCCGCTGATTATCGGCGGAATGTCCTTTGGTGCCTTGTCCCCCAACATGTGGGAAGGGCTTCAG
>JANQML010000351.1 GCA_028280105.1 Desulfobacula sp.
TGAGGCGGGCACGGCTTTTGCCGAATGAAAGGGCTTTTCCTCCTCCGGCCCCTCCCTGCATCTGACGCATAAAAAAGATCCAGACACCGATGAGTACAATCATGGGCAGCCAGGAAATCAGAATGGACATGAACCAGTTGGATTCCGAAGGGGGTTTGGCTTCGATGTTGACCCCGTTGGTTCTCAGGAAACTGACCAGATCGATATCATTGGGAGCAAAACTTTTAAACCGGGTACCGCTGCTGTCTGTTATAAACAGTTCCTGGCCCTGGATAACCACATTCTGTATTCTGCCGTCTTCAACCATACCAAGAAACTCGGAGTATCCTATATCCATCTGCCCGGGTTGCTGCTGATTAAAAATATTGTAGAGCATGACCATCATCAGCACAATTACCAGCCATAAAGAGATGTTTTTATAAAATTGATTCAAGGCGTTTCCTTTCTTAAATTTTAAAAGCGAACGTAAAGCTACCTAATATATAAACACAAAAACGGAATATACAAGAAAATCTTTTTGCAGAAAATCGGATTGAAAAAAGAGGGGGATTATCCGTCTTTTCCTTGCAGATTTGACTGCTGTTGTTTTAATTGTTTCTCTCTTTTTCCCATCTCTCTCAAAGGCTGTTTTTCTCTTTTTATTTCAATGTGATTCACGGTTTTGTATATCCGTATCCGGTTCGGCAGGTCAAGGCTTGTACCTGAGTTGCGCTGAAAGCAAAAATCGATAATGTTCTCCAAGTGGACAAGTGAAATCCGGTTCAGATTTGTTTGTATGTCCTGAATCGCCCTTCTTAACACCCGTCTCAAAACGGCGGAATGAAGACAGGACAGCCTTTTTTTTGACAGGACAAGGGAACCCTTGTTGCGATTTAAAAGGCATTGGTCAAAATCCGATTGTGTCCGGATGTCCAGGAAGTCGTCCTCCTGTCTGAGCACGTTGCTCATCCGGTTCAACGCATCTGAAATTTCTGGATTGTACTCGGATTGCAGAAGAGGAATGAGCCGGTTTCGGACACGGTTGCGAAGATAGGCCGGGTCGGCATTGGATGAATCTATTATAAAGGACTGGTTCATCTCTTTTAACAGGTCATATACCTGAACTTTTGTCAGTTCTATCATGGGGCGGATATAAAAGCCTTCACGAACCGGGGGAATGCCGGATAATCCTCTGGTACCACTGCCGCGAAGCAGGTTCATTAAAACCAGCTCTGCATTGTCATCCCCGGTATGGCCGGTGGCCACTTTGGTGTATCCGCGGGCCTGGGCAATTTTTTTGAAAAAGGCGTAACGCAGGTCCCGCCCGGCGGTTTCAATGGAGAGTCTATTTTTTTTTGCATGGGCCTTTGTGTCCTGCCGGTCGGAAAAAAGGGGAAGATCCACAGCCCGGGCAAACTGCTTGACAAAGCGTTCGTCCCGTTTTGACTCTTCTTCCCGGAGCAGATGGTTCAGATGAACCAGCCCCAGGGTCAGGCTATACTCCTCTTGCATGTCCAAAAGGATCCGGGCCAGTGCCACTGAATCCGGGCCTCCGGATACGGCGATCAGAACCCTGTCATTCTGCTGCAGCATCCGGAACCGGGAAACGGTTTGCCGAACCGTCCGTTTAAGGGGATTGGGTATAACCGGCAGGGGTGCCATATCAACAGGCAAACAGAGGCTGGTCAGATAATTTGATCAGGCCGGACCGGGATGCTTTTTCAAGAAAGGTTGTAATCGCCTTTTCGCCTTTTTCTCCGATCTGTTTCGAATAATCGTTGACATAGAGTTCGATATGCTGCCTGATCACGTCCGGGTCCAGTTCCTGTGCATGGGATCGGATATAGTTATACGCTTTATCCGGGTGGGCAAAGGCATGGTTGACGGACTGCCGGATCAAGGTTTCAATATCCCGGACAATCTCCGGGGCCATCTCTCTTTTGACGGCAATGCATCCCAGCGGGATCGGCAGATTTGTCTGCTCTTCCCACCATTGGCCTAAATCCGCCCTGAGTTCTGTCCCCATGGTCTGATAGACAAATCGTCCCTCATGAATGATCACACCGAAATCAGCCTTTTTATCCAATACCGCCGGTATAATTTTTTCAAACCCCATGGGAACAATCCGTGGCTGTACACTTTTAAAGCAACGCTCGTCCATATAAAACCGGAAGAGGTGAAATGCGGTGGTCCCAAGCCCGGGAACGGCGATCACCGGGGCGCTGCTGTCATCAAGCTGCCGCCCGGGAAGGGATATAATGAGCGGACCGCATCCTTCACCAAGTGCAGACCCGCTTCTGAGAAGGGCGTATTGGTCCATGAGGGTGCCGAATGCGGCAAAAGAGAGTTTGGTAATTTCATATTTGCCTTTGATTGCCTGCTGATTCAGCGTTTCCACGTCTTCCATCACCAGGTCAAAGGCATACCCTTTCAGATCGATCAGCCCGTTGGCAATGGCTTTAAATATAAAGGTATCATTGGGGCAGCTGGAGAACGCCAGTCGGTATGTCTTATACGTGTTCATCCTTAGTTTAATATCAAACCCGGCACCTGAAATGCAATTGGATTTTTTCCAATACCGCTTCCCGACATTTTATTCGGAACGGATGTTTACTTTTTACCGGACATGCTTATGATTTTGATTTGTGACACGGATAAACATATCTACTTTCGGGAGTGGGAAGACTGATGGAACATGCTGGACTTAAAGGGGTTGCGAAAATAGAGCCCCTTCACGGGGAAACCGTTGAGGCGGCTGCCAAAGAGCTGGACCGAATCATTGTTAAAGGTGCCAGGGAGCATAACCTTAAAAATATCGATGTTGAAATCCCTAAAAAGAGGATGGTGGTCATCACAGGGGTATCCGGATCCGGTAAATCCAGCCTGGCGTTTGATACCATTTTCGCCGAAGGACAGCGGCGGTATGTCGAGTCTCTCTCTTCCTATGCCCGGCAGTTTATCGGACAGATGGAAAAACCCAAATACGATACCATCAGAGGGTTGTCGCCCACCATTGCCATTGAGCAGAAAGCCGCCAGCAAAAACCCCCGGTCAACCGTTGGAACCATTACGGAAATTTATGATTACCTGCGGGTCCTTTTTGCCCGGGTGGGGACCCAGTACTGTTACAAGTGCGGAGATAAGGTGGGCCGGGGCCACGCCCAGTCCATGGTTTCCCAGATCCTCTCTTTACCGGAAAAATCCAAAATCCTGATTCTTTCTCCCATCGTGGAAAACAGGAAAGGAGAGCATAAAGAACGCCTGGAGGATCTTAAAACCCAAGGGTATGCCCGGGTCCGGGTGGACGGGGTGGTCCAGGACCTTGAAAATGTCCAGGCCCTTGCCCGGAATAAGAAGCACCATATTGAAGTGGTGGTGGACCGGCTGGTTGTCAAAAAAGAGACCGCGTTTGAAAAACGGCTCACGGATTCGGTGGAAAATGCCCTCAAACTGGGCAACGGCCAGATCATCGTCCATATGCTGGGCCGTGAAGATTTGAAGATGAGCGAAACCCGTTCCTGCTGCGGAATTGCATATCCTGAACTGACACCGCAGATTTTTTCTTTTAATTCGCCTCTGGGAATGTGCCCGGACTGTAACGGGATCGGAACCCTTTTGTCCATGGACCCGGATAAGATCGTACCGGACAAGGATCTGAGTATCCGCCAGGGAGCGGTTGTTCCGTGGAAGAATTATTTTATAAAAAATAAGCGGTATCCAAACGATAACTCCTGGGGGATGAGCCAGTTAAAGGCCATGGAGACCCAATGGGGAATCAATTTTGACCGGCCCTGGAGAAAGATGCCAAAAGAGCACAGGCATCTGATTCTTTTCGGATCCAAAACCAAAGCCATGACCGTGGCCTGGAATTCGGCCAAAATTCAGGGTGAGTTCACCCGGACCCACGAGGGATTGATCCACACCCTGATGCGGCGGTACCGGGAGACCAAATCCGAGCACCAGAAAAAATATTATGCAGCCTTTATGACGGCATCCACCTGTCCGTCCTGTAACGGAAAGCGGTTGAAAGATGAAATCCTCCATGTCCATATCCGTGAAAAATCCATTATTGACGTGACTGAGATGACCGTGGAGCAGGCCTATGACTTTATCCAGTCCATGGACCTGTCCGGCAATAAGCGATTGATTGCCGAAGAACTGCTCAAAGAGATCGGTGACCGGCTGGGTTTCCTGGTCAATGTGGGATTGGGGTATCTCTCCCTGAACCGGAGCGGTCCGACCTTGTCGGGGGGAGAGTCCCAGCGGATCCGCCTGGCCTCACAGGTGGGGTCTGAACTCACCGGTGTCCTGTACATATTGGATGAGCCCTCCATCGGTCTTCACCAGAGAGATAATCTCAAGCTGCTGAAAACCCTTCATCATTTAAGGGATATCGGCAACACCCTGGTGATTGTGGAACATGACGAGGAGACCATGGAGAAATCGGACTGGATCATCGATATCGGTCCGGGGGCCGGCCATCTGGGCGGACAGATTGTGGCCCAGGGAACCCCGGATCAGATCCGGGACAACCCGGCCTCGGTCACGGGTCACTTTCTTTCGGGCAGGGAAAAGATCGATATCCCTGAGAGACGGAAAACCCCCCAAAAAAAGGCCGGAAAATGGGTCACCATTGAGAAGGCAAAAGAAAATAATCTGGACGCCATCACTGTTAAGGTCCCTCTGGGGCTCCTTGTTGCGGTCACGGGGGTCTCCGGGGCGGGAAAATCCACCCTGATCAACCAGATTCTTTACCCGGCACTGGCCTATAAACTGCACGGTTCCCAGGTGACCGTGGGAAAACATAAACGGATCAGAGGCCTTTCCTATCTTGATAAGGTCATCAACATCGACCAGAAACCCATCGGACGGACCCCGCGCTCCAACCCTGCCACCTATACAAAGGTCCTTGATCCGATCCGGGATCTCTTTTCCATGCTTCCCGAATCCAGGGCAAGGGGGTATACCAAAGGGCGGTATTCGTTCAATGTCAAAGGCGGGCGCTGTGAAGCCTGCCGTGGTGACGGCTATATCAAAGTCGAGATGCATTTTCTGGCAGATGTCTTTGTTCCCTGCGAGGTCTGTAATGGAAAACGGTTCAACCGGGCCACGTTGGAGATTATGTATAAGGGCCACTCCATTTCAGATGTGCTGGATCTGTCGGTGATGCAGGCAAAGGAGTTGTTTGAAAGCCATCCGAAAATCGTCCGGATTCTGGATACCCTGATGGATGTGGGGCTTTCCTATATCAAGCTGGGACAGGCGGCCACCACACTGTCCGGCGGTGAAGCCCAGCGGATCAAACTGGCCAGGGAACTGGCCAAACGGGATACCGGGGATACGCTCTATATCCTTGATGAGCCCACCACCGGCCTTCACTTCCGGGATGTCCGCATGCTGCTTGAAGTGCTGAAACGGCTGACAGACTCCGGCAATACCGTGATCATCATCGAACACAATATGGATGTGATTAAAACAGCGGACTGGATCATTGATCTGGGGCCGGAAGGCGGCAGCAGCGGCGGGCAGATTGTGGCCCAGGGGTCACCGGAAACCGTGGCCAAATCCGGTTTGAGCCATACGGGTGAGTATCTGAGGGAAATTCTGAACCTGGGCACAGGCATAGGGAAGTCATGAATATGTTAAGACGGTTGATCCGGCCCTATCTCTATATCCGGTATTATTTTGAGCGGTTCACACGAACCGGGCCGTTCGGCGCAGACCCGCCGGTCTATTTAAAAGATCCGTTTCAGCCCACCGGAAACCCCATGAAAGACGGGCTGCATCAATTTTACGTCAAACAATTTCACGAGTCCTCCTGCTCAGTGGCTTCCGTGGCCGGCATGATCAACACCCTCATGGCCCGGCAGGGAAAATTGCCGGAGCCGCCGGTCTCCCAGCAGGACCTGCTGGAACATGTAAAGGCCGCCCATTGGAAGGAACGGATGAGTGAAGACGGATACAAGGGCAGACGGGGGCTTCCCCTTGATGTGCTGGGTCAGGTGGTCAAAGCCAGCCTGGATACCTATAACATTGCCTACCTGTCCGTGGAAACCGTTCAGACCACGCGGCACCCGGAAACCATCGATTCCAGCCGTGACTTGCTCTTGTCCCGGTTGAAGCGATTTGAAGAACAGGGGGATTGCCTTCTGATTGCCCATTTTGACCAGGGCTGTTTTTTACCTGAGATGCATATTCCCCATATTTCACCGGTGGGCGGGTTTGATCCGGATACGCAGTCGGTGAAGATGCTTGATGTGGACAACACCCTGACATCTCCCTATCAAGTCTCATTTGATGTCTTTTACAGGGGGCTGTCCACCAATTATAATGCGGTCTTCCGGCATTACGGGTATGCAGAGGGCGGATATGTCTTTGTCCGGATTGAATAATCCCGGTCCGGACATCAGTACACCTTTCGTTTTGAAAATCCTTTGCCCAGAACATTAAATGTATTTTCAACAATGAAAAACGCATCCGGGTCAACCTGGAAGACGATCTCTTCCACCCGTTTGATTTGAAAGGTATTGATGACCAGAAGGAGGATGTTTTTATCTTTTCCGCTATAGGCGCCCTGGCCTTTTAAATAGGTGATTCCCCGCTGGAGCCTGTTCATGATCTCATCTGAGATCGGTTTTGAATGATCGCTGATGATAAACACCAGTTTCCGCTGGTTGAACAATTGGATGCAGTATTCAACAACCTGGGCGGTTACAAAGTTCATGGCAATGGAGTAAAGGACCAGGTCGACACTGAGATAACCGAAACTGAACAGGAAGAGGACCAGGTTGAATAAAAAGTTATAGGTGCCGATCCGGACCCCGAACTTCTGATTCAGTATGACGGAGATGATATCATTTCCACCGGCAGATCCCAGGGACCTGAAGGTAATACCGGCCCCGGCCCCCATGACGGCCCCGCCGGCAAGTGCGGTCAGGACCGGGTCATTCAATACAATCCGGTAATCAATCAGGTCGATAATCACCGTCAGCAGGACCGCCCCGTACAGGCTGTACAAAAAAAATCTCCGGCTGATAAACGCCCATCCGATAATAAAAACAGGAATATTCAAAATCATGTACCAGATACCGGGTGTAAACAGGTCGGTATAGTAGAAAATTAATACCCCTGCACCGGAAAACCCGCCGGTGACCATCCCCTGGGGGATGACAATGGCTTTAAAGCCAAAACTGAAAATGATGCTTCCAATGGTAATCAAAAACAGATTCCAGGGGACTGTAAACGTAATATCTTGAAGTTTCATGAAAAAAATATCCTTTTTTAATCCGGGTATAGAGACGGTATGCAATAGATTCGGAAATATGAGTCTTTAAATCTGCCTGTCAATGCGTAAGGGTTAAGCAATTTAAAAAAATATTGGGAAAAGGCGGCATATCACTTAATCAAAAGCAGGGTCTCTTACCCAGCCGTTAATTGGAGATGTTGCTCTTATGGGGCCGTGACAAGTCTTTCCAGTGCCGCATAGGACTGGGCACCCACCAGACGTGAGAATCCGAATACGAATGTAGGGACCGCCGTAATATTGGATTGCCTTGACAGCTCCCAGTCTGCATCCACGGCATTTGAAAAGGTCCGGTTATCGATGACGGATTCCCCTTTTAATCGATCCAGCCCGGCTGCATCCATCAGATCTTGGAGCACACTTTTGTCAGCCAGGTTTTTGCCGTCTTTAAAATAGGCTTTAAATGCCTGCATATGAAATGCATGCCCCTTGCCCTCCTGCTCGGCCCACAGTCCGACCTCCTGGGCAAGACGGCTGTTGTATGTCTTTTTCCGGTCACCGATTTCCACACCGAATCGGGCGGCTGCATCCTTCAGGGATATCATCATTTTATCCACATCAACGGCCATGCCCTTTTTCTTAAACAGCTTTTCAAGGCTTAATCCTTTTTCCGGCGTATCCGGGTGAAGCGGGAAGGCCCGCCATTTGACATTGATATCGTACTCTTTTTCTAATTTTTCAATACGCCCGGTAATGAAGTAACACCAGGGTCAAACGTAGTCTGAAAAGATCTCAAGCACCATTTTACGGGGCTCTGAGCCTTTATTCTCAGTCGTTTCTAAATTGTCCATTTTAGCTCCAATTTACCAGTTTTTACCTGAATTTTTGCCGGTTTGGTAACAATGTTACCAAGCTTATTAACCAATTATAAGCATAGAGAAGAGAATATGAACAATACAAAAATAAAAAAGGGAACCCGGTTTGGCGGCCAGCTCCCTTTTTTAATTCTGCCTTCCTTCTCGAAAGGAATTTAGATCTTCATGAACACTATCATTAATCGCTTTAAAAATCAAAGAGTTTCACAGCTTATTCATCTGCGGAATCGGCCTAAGAATTCTTTTCCTGAACGCGTGGAAAATTGCCATCGATTGAGATCAAAACGTTCACAGAACGTTTCTCTACGAAAAAAAGAAGGGGCAAAAAAGGCCCATTATGGAGATTTACAGACTTGCGGTTCTGTTTGGTCCTGTCAGGTATGCTCATCCATCATCTCTGAACGCTGTTGCCAACAAGTACAGGAATCTTGTGATATTTGGCGAAAGCGCGATTGCCACAACTCTGTTTCAATGATCACCTGGACCACACCCCACAACATAAGACAACCGTTATCCGAAGTTCTCCATATTCAAGACAGGGCCATTCGGATCATGAAGCAACAACCCCAAAGGAATCTGTATCCTGTCTATCGTACGATTATTAAAGAGATGTGTTCTGTTGGAGCTTATACCGGCAGAGAAAATACCTTTGGTTCTAAAAATGGCTGGCACCTTCACCGGCATGATCTTCATTTCATGGTTCGTGCAAATCATTCCCAACTCAAAAAATGGCGCCACTCTTTGGCTGTCGCCTGGGCAGTTGCTTTTTTAAAGGCTGGTGGAGCTATTGATAATTTTGAAGCGTTTTTATCCAGATCCGTGAAAATCGATCAAATCAATTCTGATGATGGTTATGACCGGATCTCAAAATATATTACGACGGTTGAAGGCGAAAACTGGAGTTTAGCGAAAGAGGCAACAAAAGGCATCGTTAAATCTGGAAAAAATGGCAATATAACGCCTTTTGGAATGCTTGAAGCCATTCGCCATGGTGACACCCATTCCCGTCTTTATTCAGCTAAATTTTGGGAATACGCACAAACTATGAAGGGTAAAAAACAGTTTTTCCCTACCCCCGGTCTTTCAAGGTTTCTGGGAGTGGATAACAAGACTGACGCTGAGTTGTTGAAAGAAAGCAGCGACGGTAATCATTATGCCTTTCTTACTCACGATCAGTGGGCTGATATCAACGTTTTGGAAATCAAAGGCGAAGTATTGGCGATTACCGAACATTTGAACGAGTTTGAGTTTATGGACGAATTGGACAAATTGATCCGGGCATACCAGGCTGATAAAGCCGCTTAAAATATGCAAATAACAAGCTGGCAGCGGAACGGCAATTCTGCTGCCAGCTCTAATACCAACCCCTGAGCAGGAGGAGTTAGTACATGGCTGACATCGTATCGTTTAATGAAAAAAAAGAGAAGGTTAAATCTGAAAAGAAGAATGATTCTGATGTGGCTCTGTCTAATATCATAGATGAGCTGCATATTATCCGGGACCATTCAAAAGGAGCGTTGATTCCTATTCTGTCCTATGTCGAGGGTTACAGAGTAGGTCTTGAAAAATCATCAAGAACAGAGCCTTTATATTCTGTTCTCAAAAAAGCATTGGAGGATTATCGAAATGACAACTCAGAAATATAAACCTAAAGGTGATATGTTCACTCAAGTAACGGCTTCTCTCCCGAAGCCTTATTATGATCTAATTCGTATTCTTGTAGCCAAAAATAAAGCTTCGACTGCAGAAGTGGTCCGGTATATCATTTGTGATCATCTCCGGGCGATGTGTCCCAATCTTCCGGAATATCATTTTGACTCCAGACCAGGTCTGTCAAAGAAACGTTGACGATTTTATGATTTGATCACATGGGACAGACCCGGGTTTTCGTTCTTTTTATTTTTTATTGAGAGCGGCCTGGGTCGTTTCATATCGGAGATTGAAGGAAAACCCTTGTAACGAGATCCGCTGTCAACAAGGGCCTGTCCAAAGCGCTGCAATTCTTTGCGCGTCGCGCCACCGCCACCATAGGCCAACCGCGGGTAACGCACTTTCGGCAAAAAGAACAACTTTAAGTGCGTGTCACCGCTATCCGATGGGTAGACTCTCTTTTCCCTTTACAAATAAAAAAAATCAACCCCGGCATATTGCAGGATCTATATTCGGAGACGACACAACTGTGTCAAACCTTGCTGCTTTTCCCGGCATTTAATTAAACCCGTTGTACGCCACAGTCTCATTATTACCGGCGACAGCCTTACCGGCCCTGTTGGGAGGACCGGAGTGCAGCGGCTCGCCCCCGAGCAGCGCACCGGACCGCACCGGCAAGGGGCGGTCGGATCATCCCATCAATCCAAAACGCATGGATACACACGGTTTAAATAAAGGCCCCCTTGGTAAGTATGCGAATACACGGAACTGACCAGAGCTGGCGCGGGTTTCAGCTTCCACTAATTTTTTATGGAAGGTTTAGATAATTATATGCTTTCATTGTCTTATTCTGATTGATTTGAAATTACTCTATTACGTACATACGATGTTTGTTTCCTGTATGCGAAAAGAAACATTAAAAGAATTAAAAATAGTAAAAAACAAGAGCTTAAAATAGGTGGGATTGAAAAGTGTAATGTAATTTTTTCAAAAATTATGGAGAGGAATACCAAAAAAATCATTGAGCAGATTGTTCTGTACATGTTGTTCTGCTCTGATAAAATCTCAATTTTATCATCCTTTTTGCTGGCGGCTATGAAGTCAGCATAGTCAGCAAAGATTATGAATTTTGTTTTTTTCAGGATTGGTTCAACGATCAATGATCCAATACGGCTTACAATGGCCCCGATAAAATAATAATAAAATGCGCCAACAAGGATGTCTTTTTGAATCAAATTGAAATCAGTTAATTTCGTAGCCAAGACAGCGAAAATGATACCAGGAAACAAATTGTTAAAAATGTTGTAAGAGGATAATTTATCCAATAGTTCTTTCATGTTTACTCTAAAACTCCCACTAAATAAGCATCTAAGGTAGCGTCGTATGTGGCAACACCACCAAGACTTTTGGAAAAAACTTCAGCAAAATTTTTATAAGTACAGTAAATATTTGTAGCAGTTTTTTCAAATTTTGCAATCAGACAATTGCCTTGGTTGTTTGTAATTTTCATTAAATTTCTGCTACTCCATTTACCATATGCTAGATGCTCTGATTTTGCATTACCAAAGAATGTCAACCTAGGATTTAATACATCTAAAAAGTCATAATTTCGAGATGAATCTCTTCCATGGTGAGGGGCAATCAACAAATCAATGTTTTTAACATCTTCTTCGTTGTTTTCTAATATGTATTCCCACGTTTTATCATGACTATCACCACCTATAATTATTTTGTGTCCATTTGCCGGTTTAAACAGGATGACATATGAACAATCATTGTAATCCCCAGATTTATTTGCTTCAGCAATCAACTCTTCTGTGGGAGCCAATATATACAATCCATTTCCAGCGCCTTTATTATCTTCCCCCCGATTATAAAACCTACCATAGGACTCGGAAAAAAGTGTTAACCTCTTCGGATCTGATTCTGTCCCACTTCTCAGATTTTTATAAAAATTCCAATCATCTTCTGAATAAGGAGAATTTTCGAATGATCCCATTTCTTTTTGGTTATTGGTATCCCAAAAATTGATTGGAGAAAAAACTTCAAAGAAATCTTTTATTCCACCCATATGATCCATGTCAGGGTGGCTTTGTATGTACCTGAATATAGAGTCTACACCAAATTTTTGTAAATAATTTAT
This sequence comes from Desulfobacula sp., assembly GCA_028280105.1. Lineage (GTDB taxonomy): Bacteria > Desulfobacterota > Desulfobacteria > Desulfobacterales > Desulfobacteraceae > Desulfobacula. The sequence continues at coordinate 11,891 of JANQML010000351.1, forward strand.
CGGATTCACTGGGTATTTTTTTTGATGAAAATTACCAAGAACACCTTTGGCTATTGCCTCGGAAGCAATCAGCTGTTCTAAGGCGAGATTTCTTTCAATTACTTGCTCTTCATCCATGCTTGCATTAAATACATCAATAATCGTGTTATTGCCATTTGCATGTTTAATCCAAGTACAATCCCCTTCTTTAACATTTAAGAAATGTAGTTCTGATGACATATTTTTCCCCAGAATTAGAAATTCAAAGCTATCTTGTAAATCATAAAAGATAGAATTTATAGCCCTGCTACTTTGGAAGGATTAAATATCTATTCGTCAAAAATAGCAACTGTAAAATGTGTATTTTTAATCTTAATTCAAGGTGTTATGTTGCTTTATCATGAAAAATAATAAAAACATCTTGACTTAGGGTACCTTTACTATTAAGGCACCTTTACTGATAGGGTACCCTAAGTTTAATCGCTCACCAAAGGAAACAAAATGGCGATTCCAGAAAAGAAAGCTTATAAGCTGTATATAATTAAATAATGGGGTCGGACCAAGCAAAATCGTATAATCCACTGTTAATAAAAAAGAAAATTTTTCCAAGTCCATAAAAACGGCTTTTAGGGGCCTCATATTGATACCTAAATAGGCACTCTAAGGGAACTCGATGAAAATTTTCACATTAAAAATTCCAACATTCCAAATGAAGACGGATAAACCGCTTATTTGGGATAGTTCACGGCGGCTGCGCCGCCGTGAATCGCGGTGCTGACTTCGTCCAACAATTAGGATGCTACGGTCAGATTGTTGGTTGCGGTATTTTTTTGGGCCTATTTAGTTTCTGTAGAAAAACAATCAATTTTGTTCAAGTTCAAGGCGGATAAAAATTTTAACCACAGGCATATATTGAATATGTGGGCTGTTGCCCCTCTATCTTGGGTTTTCATAATGTAAATACACGGAATTGCGTAAACCTATAACCCACGGGCCTTTTGAACGCCAGACATCTTTAGGCGTGTGTCTACATTTT
>JANQML010000247.1 GCA_028280105.1 Desulfobacula sp.
CCATCTTCTTCGTTCCCAAGGTTTTGCGGTAGACTACTACAGCGGCAACCTTGGCGCCTTGAAGCTGGAACCTTCACGCTTTTTGCAACGATGAGGTTATTAAGTTGTTCCACATTCATTCTTCAAATCTCCTGAATGCCGGGCCATTGCATGTTTTTCATTTTCCAGGAACAGGGCCACAAGCATAAGGGCCAGACATATCACGCATATGGCCATATAGATCCAGCTAAAAGAACCTGTCATGGTCTTACAGATACCCGATAGATAACTACCAATTGCGGAACCCAGTCCCAATGCAAGATTTGTTATCCCAAAAATGGCCGCCGACCGTTCTTTGGATATCATTTTGCGAATATAGGCCGGAATCAGGCCAAAGTTGCCGAAATACGACACACCAAAAAGCAGTCCCGAAACCAAAACGGTAACGACGGTTGGATAAAAATAAAGGAGGGCCGAAGAAATCAATATCAATACATAGGATATCAATAATGCTCGCCGGATGGTAAGTCGGTCTGCAATCGTTCCCATCACCAGGCCGCTGATCATTCCCAGCAAGCCGATAATATTCCACACACGGCCTCCCAACTCAAGTGACAACTCCAATTCTTCCCTCATGTAAGGGATCAAGTAAGTTTGAAACGGGATAAAAGCCAAACCGGTCAAAAACATCAAAACCGTAATCTGGAATACTTTTAAGTTCATATCTGTTGAACTTGATGTTGAATGATTGGTTTCAACGGTAATTCGTTGGGGATTGTTTGCGGGCACCTGGCAATAAAAAAGGAGCCAAACCATAAAAATGACCATTGCAACGATACCGAATACGATCCAGATCGTTTCCCAATCAAATTGCCTTTTTATAAAAGGAACGGCAAACCCGGTCAGGAATACGCCGTAACTGGTTCCGGATGAGATAAAGCCCATTGCTTTGCTGATATGCTGTTCCGGTACATATTTTCCCACCACATCGATCATCGGAACCCAGGAAGCAGCCGCGCATGCGCCGGTGATAACGAATAAAAAACCAATCGCGCAGAAATTATCGACAATGCCGGTCAGAACAAGACAAATTCCTGAAATCAATACCGAACCACTGACGATTGACACTGAATTGATTCTGAGTGACAATTTACCGCTCACATAGGAAAATCCCAGGTATGCGATCTGGTGTAGAGCGGTCACAATGCCGACTGCCGTATAGGTAAACCCAAAGGAATTTTTCATATCTGGAATAATCATCGGCAGGATATTCCGGCCAAATCCATACGTAACCATGATAAAAGACATTAAAAGCCCAATGGCAAATAATGTTCTTACCCTGTCCAATCGTCCATCCATACTTTTTTCCTCATATTCTGTACATCATTGGCTTTAACATGCGATCTTAACCGGCTTGGCAGCGTACTTGGCAAAACAAAGTATATTTTTGTAATCAAATTCACAGGCGGTTTTTTCCAATGGTTCATAATTCAATATCATATGGTTACCCAATGTCATTAATTTAACGGATTGAGTTGGTATCCATAGTAAAAAACGCCCGATCTGCTTGTTAAATTGTTAAAATTTTTTGGATATCTGCGTCCCGGTCCTATCGGTCCATCGTCTCTGCAGCAATGGCGTGAACCAGGTGCTCAACGCAACCAGCACCGCGATTCACGGCGGCGCAGCGGAATTCCTGTCCGGGGGTATGCCATTGCTTAGGCCGCTTAAGCCTACTCTCAAGCAAAGGTATATAAATCGGTCGATAAATACTTCAGGCCTGAATCACAGGCAATTGTAGCAACGGTATGGCCGGGACTCAGGCGAGTGGCCACCCGGATTGCTGCCAAAATGTTGGCGCCGGTCGATGTGCCTGCAAATAGTGCTTCTTCAATTGCCAGGCGTCTGGCCATATCCTTGGCTTCACTTGTTGAAATCTGAAAAATCTCATCAGCCAGACGATCTGTCCAGATTGGCGGAATAAACCCCGGCCCTACGCCTTCAATTTTGTGGGGGCCCGGTGCCCCTCCTGAAAGAACCGGAGATTCACTAGGCTCGACCGCTGCAATATGAATTCCACTGTTAAGTTTACGCAACGCACCTGCAACTCCGGTGATGCATTGTGCCGTACCGACCGATTGGACAAACGCATCTACTTTTCGGCCAGACTGATCCCAGATTTCTTCGGCCATGGACCGATAACCGGAAGCAGCATCGGGGTTGTTGAATTGATCCGCGAAAAAGGAATCGGGAGAGTTGCTCAATTCCTCTGCCTTTGAAATCATTTGTTGAATGAGTTTCTTGGTTGTACGCCCCCCCTCGCTTGGGAGTTCAAGAACATTGGCCCCGAGGGCCCGCATATGATCCCGCTTCTCCCGGCTGAATGCATCAGATGTGACAATTGATAGCTGATATCCCATAGCGGCGCATACAAATGCAAGGGAAGTCCCTGTGCTTCCACCCGTGTATTCGATAATAGTACCATTAGGCTTTATCGCACCACGTGAAACAGCTCCGGCGACAACGGCATGTGCCATACGGTCCTTCATGCTGCCGGTCGGATTGTGGCTCTCAAGTTTTACAAGTATCTGTGCACAACCATCCGGGACAACACGGCATAGTTCAATCAGAGGGGTGTTTCCGACTGAACTCAATATGTTGGTTCCATTATCCATAATTTGAGACGCTCTGTTTTTCATTCGGTTTAACAATTTCAAACACCGGTTTACCGTGCACATTTTGTTTTAAATCTTATCTCCCGTGTAGGTATCACCAAATTCAGCATCAACACAAGGCTGATGTTGAATTTTTTCTATGCGGCCATTTGATTATAGTTGACCAAAAATCCAACTATGCAACAGGCGCCCGGGCATTAAGGCAAAACTTCCGGCGATGATTATACCACCTGCATAGAGGCCGATCATGCCGCTTTTATGCTTTTTTGAATTCCCCTTTTTTGCGGCAAAATAAGCAAAAGGAACGGTATAAATGGTTAACATACTTAAACCGTGAATATAACCGAAATGATTGAGAAATACCGGGCCTACCCGGGCTTTCATGAACAGAGTAATTGTCGCAGTCACCAGCATGAGAACCATATAGATTCTCCCCAATTTTTTATGCGTCCCGGTCCCTTTTTTTGTAAATAGCAGATATGTACCAATTAAAAATGCCGGAATAACGGTTCCCAAGTGTAAATATGCAAGATCAAGATAGCTCAAAACTTCCCCCTTCCAATTAAGACATTGATATTTTGATGAATGAGTTCAGCCGCAACTGTATCGTGTGCTGATTATTTTTATATCCTTGTAAATTTATCTGACTGTTCACATAACGACAAGTTCGGCCGATCGTTGCAAGGTGCCGGAAAAGTTCGAAAAGTCAATTCGTTTAAAGAACCAGAGCTTTTTAAAAAGACGTTATCCTCACCTGTTTCGGCTGGAAAGTTTTGTGTAAGCCCGCCCGGATATTTCATGACAATTTGAGTGAAATACCCATAATTATCTTAAAAACAAAAACTTGGGTTTATAAACCATTCAAATATAAATTTTACAAATTGTCACCCTTTGGGCGAACCGATTTTACTTCATCTGTGTCGTTACAGCTCGTTTGCGGTAGGGCAACTACAGCTTCACGACCTGTGCCTAACAGCTAAAGTAAAATCGATTCGTGAAATAACCGGGATAGGCATGAACTTATGGGATGAAAATCCCCTATACGTGAATCCTGTTGATGTATAAAGTATTAACAGATGTATTAGCCGAAAACAAGTGCGGACCCGCATCCCGAATCCACCATCCAATTTTGTTTAGCATGTGGGCCATGGGCTGCACCCCTTCCCTGGCCTTCAGCAAGGTGCCGGATGCAAGGCGACAAAGCGTGACGACTGAGGGCGTATCAGCCATACGCCGCAGGGAGGAACCACCGCAAGGACCGTATGGTGGATCAGTGCGCATGCAGGGTGTTGTGGGGCCGGAGGGCTAAAACCTCCGGCCACCCGATTGGGCGCTATAACCATTTGTTTGCATCGGTCTCGAATCCGCCTCTATAGGGGGCTCCGACACAAAATTTGTGACCGCTCGGTGCCTGCATAACAACCCATCTGTCGTAACGCACGACAATGGTCGCGCCTATCTTTTCCAGACGAGCCACTTCCGCTTCGATAGAATCTGTTTCAATATCAAGGTGGACACCTGCTGGAACCCGATCGATTGCCTGAAGGATGATTTGCACCTCTCCTGTCTTGGTCTTCAATTGAATGAATTCGCTGTCAGCGCTGGCATCATCAGGCAGGTCACAACCAAGAGCAACACTCCAAAAGCGGGCTTCTCCAAGCAAATCTTCGGTCGGGCAATCGATCACAATATTTCCAATTCGGCTTTTATGCATAACTATTCCTCCGGCCCCGAAAATCCGGGAACATTTTGTGGTTTTTTTTGATAAGTCAGGCACTGTATACAAGGCGTTATTTCTATCACACTTTTAAAAACACCTCTTTAAACAATATGGGGATGGAGAATCCGTGATCAACTTTTTTTCATTTGTATTGTAGCCGTGATTACTCTTTTGTTAAACTATATCCAATAAAAAATCGCAGCATGTCTCTGGAATTCTTTCAGGAATGAATTCATCATCTACAAGCTGGCGGTTTTTTATGAATCATAAAATATGCAGGCCTGTTACCGGCCATTTGAGTTTCATGAAAAAGAGTCTTTTACAAACCAGATGAGGGACAGTTTTAAAACATGTTTGAGCAACAGTGGATAGACAATAATATCGTACAATTTTCAATGGCACGCAGGATGTTTACAAAAAATCTTTACAAAGTATCCTGTTACTATGCTGACGGACTTCTTATAGATACCGGAAGTTCTTTTTTTGATTGCCAGCTATTAGACAGGGTTCGTCCTTTGTCTTTACATACCATTGTCAACACCCACTGTCATGAAGATCACATCGGTGGTAATCATTTGCTTCAAAAACGATTAGGTTCGGGTATTTACGCCCATCCGGAAGCCATTCCGGTTCTGGCTGATCCCACATTGCTAAGTTTAAGGAAATATCAAAAAGTATTTTTCGGTTCACCATTGCCGTCAACAGCCAAAGCCGCGGAACAGACAATACAGACAGACCGGTTCATTTTTGAAGTGGTACATACTCCGGGACATTCATCAGACCATATTTCGCTCTTTGAACGTAAAAAAGGATGGTTGATCTGCGGCGATGCTTTCATTGGTGGCAGGGAAAAGGTATTCCGCTCTGATTACGATATCGGCGGAATCGTTCAAACTTATCAATTGATGTTATCATTGCCAGTCAGTATTTTATTCACAGGTTCCGGTAAAATAATCCCCAAACCACAGGACGCAATAAAAAGAAAGCTTGCCTATTTTGAAGAGGCAATTGACAATGTGATCCATCTGCAGAGCCAAGGCAAAAATAAAAAACAGATTGCCAGGGAACTCTTCGGAGATGACCGGACAATTCGCATGGTTACCAGTGGGCACTTTTCCGGAGCCCATCTGGTCCATTCAATACTTAACCGATACAATGATATAAATCCTTAAAAAAAAGGAATCATCAATAAACAAGGGTAAGAGGTGGCCTATAACATTACGGTACAACAGTTCCCTGGCCTCGGGATTTGTCATTATCGCCATTTTTACCGCCCCTGCCATGGGGTGGGTGGACCGGCATCTCCCGGAAGCCGGTCCATGAAATATCCGGGATAAGGATTATGCCAGCATTTTTTTTGCAAACGTCCTGGCGCTGTTCTCGTCCTCTTCATTGGGCCGTCCGGTCATCTGTTTGACCATATCCGCCCACTGCTCATCTGTTAAATTCATTTTCTTTTGTACGGTGTCATGTAGGGATTCGGTCAAAAAACCCTGGCAATCAAAACAGCCCCGGTATTCAATACCTTTTTCCTTGCAAGCTTTTTGTATCGGTTCTGTAAACCCATCCATTTCCTGCTCCGGATAGGCCGGAGCAAAATGGGTGATGAAACCGGCCAATTTTTGACCGGAATTTGCCTGGATAGCATTTAGGCACTCTTTCACCGGTGCTGCCAGGCTGCCGGAGTGCAACGGTGAACCAATGAAAATAAAATCGTATCCGGCCGCTTCATCAGGGGTGATATCTTCGAGTTTTTTTAAATCGGCTTTGTTGGCATGAGCCGCTTCCTCGCAGATGGCTTTGGCAATTTTTTCCGTGTTTCCGCTCTGGCTGAAATAAGTCACTAATACGTTCATGGTCTAACCTCCTTTATAAATGGATTGGTTTCAATGTCCATACAAACTTAATCTGTATGGACCGTTCCCTTTCTTCAGAAAGGGGAACGATTTTAAAAAACCTTGATTATTTGCATGATCACGTCTTCCTTATTATTTGAAAATTTATTTTACTATACGATCTTGAAACCGGACAGTTGGTAGCAATCGTTACAATATTGGAAATATTTTTTAGACAGACACAGTGAAAGGAAATATACCCCGACGCAGGGTTCGTTTTTTTTAAAAAACTCAAATGGAGAATCTTTCATGCTTTAATCAGGGTTTGATCCCAAACACCCATTGAATAATGACGATTTGATCTTATACTTTGAGATGAATACATGACAGTTATCAAAACAACGGGTCATGTGAATCAGCATATTTGGAGGTAATTATGAAATCATATATGAATAAAAAAGCTGCCATGTGCTGTGCCATCGGAAAAAAACGGATGTCAGATGCCCTCAGAGCCTGTGATTACTGCACAACCAGCATGGAGGAACGCAGTGAATGTTATAAAGCGGTTGCCAAAGATACCGGACTACGTTCCAAAGCCTGTATCCTGATGTAAGGATACGATTAAATCTTTCACAAGAGCGGTTTTTAAAACCAGCCAAAGTCGGTTCCTTTTAAGTGGGGAGCCGGTTTTGGTTTTGTTTGACCCGGGTTTATATACAAGGATTTTTAAAGGATTTATACTTAATCGATATTTTAATCAAAGGAGACTTAAGATGGGAAGGGAAACCATATTGTTTAAAAGTGAGGAAAAAAAATCTACAAAAGAGATATCTGATACCCTTCGCTTGATCGCCGATAAGGTGGATGCCGGAACATTGACGTTAAGCCGTGGCAGTGAGGAAGTGGTGGTTGACTTTCCGGATCAGATGACACTGGAGCTCAAGGTGGAGGAAGAGCAGGGGAGGAAATTGAAAAAATCCCTGGAGATTGAATTGGAGTGGATTCCGGGAGATACCGCCGAAAGCCGGAGCACGACCATTTCATAATTATTCTTTAGATCTGTCCGGCTTTTGCGACCTGCCGAAAGCAATCCACGGTTTTCTCATGTTTTCCTGAGTGCAAGATGGTTTGTGAATGGCGATACCCCTGTTAAAAGAATCCGGCCCCAAATTGAAGCCATTGCTCTGCCGTCCGGGTATGAACCGGAACGGGGCGGTGAATATGAAACCTCATCCGAAGCCCGGTCCCATTGTTTCGTGCGATTCCCTCTTTTTTTCCGGCCATGGTGTTTGCCGTACCTGTTCTGTTTTATTTTTCCGGTTTTATTTTTTCCGGCAGACATCGATTATCTTGAAGAATTTTATGCAGCTTCAGGGATTATGCAATATCCGGTAAATTGCAAAGAGACTTCCGGCCGATATATTTTTGCATTTTTAGTACCCCGTGGTATGATGAGTGTTAAATCGTGGTCCGGGGCTGAACAAAAACAGATTACATAGAAACCAATATCAATCCGTTATGTCGGACCGCGGAATTGTCATCCGGCTCTCAGCGTATATCATAACCTAAAGGAGGTCTGACTTGAACCACGAATTTGAATGCATTATTGTCGGCTCGGGCGGTGCCGGGCTTTATTCCGCACTGGAGACCAGTGCCGGGGCAAAAACAGCGGTATTATCAAAGCTATATCCGGTCCGCAGCCACACAGGGGCTGCCCAGGGCGGCATCAGTGCGGA
>JANQML010000289.1 GCA_028280105.1 Desulfobacula sp.
AAAAGATGAAATGGCGTAACCCACTTATGATGAAGTTTTGAAAGTGTCTTTAAATTCAAAGCGTTTGTTGTATCGTCAACTGATTTCATCTTTTATGATCAAATTTTTATGCAACGTTGAGGTTTACAATACTTTTATAAATACATGATCTTCCTGAATATCAGATCCCAGGACAAATGTCTTGGTACCCGTAATTTCAAATCCCATTTTTTGATAAAATCGATTTCCCCTGAGATTCTCCTTCCAGCTACCCAGCCAGATTGACCGGCAGGCATGGTTCCGGGCAAAGTCTGTGCAGGCTTTTATCAGAGCCGGACCGATACCGCAGCCCCAATACTCCTGAGCCGCATAAAGCCTTGCCAACTCAATGGCCGGCAGTTTTGTAACGCAGTCGGGCGGCCGGGTATGGGCCAGCTTTACATACCCAACCCATTGACGGCTTAATTCGGCAATAAAAAAAAATGATGTCGACTCATTCAGTTCGGATCGGATCCGGTCTTCGGAAAAGGCTTCGGACACATATTGATCAAAATCTTCCTTGTTATGGAGTCGGGCAAAGGCATCCTGAAACGTCTTTTTTCCGAACGCTGCAAGCTGCCGGGCATCAGACAATACCGCCGGACGGATGTACAGGTCTTCACCACCCCGGTTTTTTTCAGATCGTATAGCGGTCATGGCAGGCTCTTTTTTATTGTCCATGTTCAATGGGGAATTTCTCCTGAATTAAGTGGATATATTCTGAACTCTGAAATCGGATAAAATTGCCGGAATCAATCATATATCCAGGTAACACCGCTTTTTTCGAACAGCGCCGGAATGGTGCCGGCCAAATCCGGGTGGGTGGATGCAAACTCAACCACATTGACCCCGACGACGGTGAACCGTGAATTCAGAGCAGACAGAACCGGTACGAATTGATCCGTTGATATCCCTCCGGGAACGGGGAAATGAGATCCCTTAAAATCGACTGGATTAAAAAAATCCAAATCCAGATGAATATAAAGGAGAGATGCCCCGGACCGTTCCACAGCCGAGATCACGGACGATGAATCCATCCAATCGTCAGGAGAAATAATCGTCAAGTGTTCAGCAGACACGTATTCAGCCTCAGCCGCATCCAAATCACGCACACCTGCCAGTATCAGCTGAGACGAAGATAGCGGATACGGCACAAACTCTAATAGAGAGGGGTCCCCATCACCAAGCAGTGTTCTGAGAACCATTCCATGAAAATGACCTGACGGAGACGTTTCCGGCGTGTTCAAATCGCCATGTGCGTCAAGCCACAGAACAGCTAAATCCCCTCGGTATCGCTGATTCAGATAAGCCACTGGAACAAGCCCTGACCCGCATGTCCCACCGATCATAAATATACGCTCCGGCTTTTCCAGCACCAACCGCTCAAAGGCCTTACTTGAATTTTTTATGATAGATGCGCGCCCGAGAATACCGTCTTCAACACGCAGGGACTCTTCTAAAAGCACATCAACCTCAACAAATTTGCCCCGGTTAAACGCATTGCAGACGGCTATGGCACCTTTACCGGCACGATTGTCTTCACCGTAACCCTGCCATTCAGGATATAATAGTTTTAATATTTTCATATAAGGATCGTCAAATTCATACAATTGTTTTGCTTATGAACAGGTAAAATTGCAACCTTCATTAACGACGCCAAGCCTAAATCCGTAATGCTTCTCAGACAGGTTGATCAATATTAAATCATTTTCTTAGCAATATTTTATAGGACAGTAAACCCTAACCTTGCATAAAAATTTTTAATATTTTATGGCAATTTATAATTCTTCAACCGGATAAACTGAGTCATAATCAAAGATATTCCTGCTAGTACAGCCCCTGCGAAAAAGGGAATTTTGTAATCGATCATCCATAAATAACCGCCCATAACAGGCAAAACCACGGCAGCGATATGATTAATGGTCAGCCCGACAGCAGCGGTGGGGGCAATATCCTGGGGATCGGCTATTTTCTGGAAATACGTGGTGATACCAATACTGAGATTAAAAAAGACATGATCTAGAATATACAAGGCCACGGCAAGGTAACGGGATTCGACAAACGCATAGGATAAAAACACAACAATCAAAAAAATATACTCTAAAGAAAGGGAGATCCTTTCCCCAAAACGGCGGATAAGCCTGCCGGCAACCGGGGCTGAAAAATAATTGACCGTATTGTTAAGCAAAAACAACAATGAGATTTCTTTGATGCTGAAATCAAATTTCTGTACCAGCAAAAAAGTAGCAAAGGCAATGAAAATCTGTCTTCGTGCTCCACCCATAAATGTTAACGTATAAAAAAGCCAGTATTTTTTTTTCAGCACAACCCCTTTTTTCTGGGGTGTTGTGGTTTTTCCGGTGGGGTCTTTAAACATCATGAAAAAAGCAGTCAGAATAACGAAACCTCCAAAAAGCATATAGAGTTGGACAGCGGACAGCCAGTTTGCACCGACAAAGACCAGGATGGCTATGATCACGCTGGTTGCCGAAGCCACGGCAATCATCCGGCTGATTAAACCGGCAGTTTCATCTTTATCAAAATACTGAAGGCTCAAAGACTGCCTTACCGTTTCAAAGTAATGGAATCCAAGACTTGAAACCAGTGTTGTGACAACCAGCCCCGTAAAAGTGGGAAAAAGGCCGGTTATAAAAATGCCGATACCGAGAATTAGAATGGAAATAACGGCCAGTTTATGTTCTTTAATAAAAAGAAGTGCAAACACGGCAAACATCGCTATAAACCCCGGAATTTCCCGAACAGACTGGAGAAATCCTGCGTGGTAGCCTTCAAGGCCTGCCGTATTCACCAGAAAGTTGTCAAATAAAATAACCCACGCCTGAAGTCCTGCAGTTGAACATACGGAGAGGATAATCAGGTATGAATACATCGGATTGTTTTTAATTTTCTGCATAAGTATAGACGTCTTGTTTGGATGAAATTAAATTAGAGGATCCTTTGTTTTAACCGGCTAAAAAACATAAGAATGAGAAAATAAATGCCGCCTGTGACGGCAACCAGGGTCCCGGCTGCAATCTGGACCGGATACAGTACGACCTGACCGGCCCAGTCTGCCCATATCATTAGGATTGAACCCACCAGTAGACTGAGCCCAAGCTGCGGTTTTACCTGCCCTGCACCAAGCATTCTTGCCATATGCGGGGCAATCAGCCCTACAAAAGATACAGGTCCCATGGTGGCGGTGACCAAGGCACAGATCACGGCCACCAATACCAGAAGTATCAAGCCGGCCGATTGAATACTCAATCCCCGGGCAAAGGCGAAACCACGACCAATGGAAATCAGGGCCAGCCAGCGTGAAATACCAAAAGCCACTAAAATCAATATTCCTGTTGCCGCGGCCAGCAATAGGGATTGAGACGGCGTCACCCGGTAAGTTGACCCTGAAAGCCAGAGCAGAATCTGATAGCTGTCGGCGGTTCCCCTGACCATGCAGAATTGAATCAACGCATCAAGAAGGGCCGTGATTGCGATCCCGGTCAAGATAAGAACGGATGGGGCATATTGATGGCGTTTACCCAATAGCAGCAGAATGATAAGAACGGAAAAACTGCCGATAAATGCCGTTGCCCAGCGGGTATGCAGCATTGAATGGTTGAAAAATAATCCGGCAAAGACCAGGGCAAAAGTCGCACCGGAAGATACACCCAGGATATCCGGGCTGGCAAGGGGATTATAAATCAGGCGCTGCAATATGCAGCCGGCAACGGCAAGCCCGGCACCGGCAAATAGTGCGGTCAACAGACGGGGCCAGCGCAACTGCCATTGGTACAAACTGGGAGTCCCCCAACGCCATACGTCTCCATCGGTCTGAACAAATATATACAGGGTCAGGCCGAAAATCAGAACCGTCAGCAAACCAAGAAATATAAACAGGTTCGGCTTTGGGCGGAATCGGCTGCCCTGAAAAACCATTCTGTCCTGGACCTTTAACTCTTTCCGGGCAAACCAGATAAGGGCAGGTGCGCCGATTGCCGCCGCCGCTATACCGCTGGGTATAACCTCTCCGCCCCACCGGCTTGCAAGAATTGAAATGATATCCGTTGCCAGGAGCAGCGCAGCGCCCAGTAAAAGGCTTGAATAA
>JANQML010000321.1 GCA_028280105.1 Desulfobacula sp.
GCCGCAATCAAAGGTGATGTTGGCATTAAAATGTTTCACATAAAATTGTTTTGTCTCTTCCACATGATGGGTTGTAAAGGCCGGACTCAATGTATTTGCTTTCATTTGACTCTCTCCTTTGAATTGAATTCTTCAATGATATGAGAAGCGGCAAGCTCCCCAAACAATCGATAGCTGTCTTCCGAAGGGTGAAATCCGTCGGAAGAAAAATTCTCCGGATCCGGTTCAAACTCAAGGGGAACATAAACGGTATGACGGTGCCGGGAAATCTCATCTCTGGCAGCGGTATCAAATAACCGGCCGCGAATACCGAATACGGTTCTCATGGGCTGGGGCAGCAGGGGGAAGCCGCTTAAGGGCGGAATCCCGGCAACGGCGATGACGGCTGTCGGGTATCGGTCTTTCAGGATCTCTATGAGGCAGGACAGGTGTTTCCGCCAAGTTGACACCCGGTTTAACGCCGTTACATCATTTACCCCGGCAGACAGAAGAATAAAATCAGCGTTTCGATCCGGTAACCGGGGAACCAGCCGGTCCACTACCCCTCTGGTGGTAATGCCGATCTTTCCGACAGCATCCCAGGAAACCCTTGCATCCAGCATTTGGGACAGGGCCAGTGCCGTCTGGCCCACCAGGGCGTCTGCCAGCTGGCCGGCCCCCACACCGGCAATAATGGAATCCCCCACGGCAACCAGGTGAAAAGGCTTCCCTTTGCCTGCCACACCTGTTTTCGGGCCGCCCGCACCGGCAAACCGGGGAGCGGTTTTCCTGACATATACCGCCTGGGGCATGATAAAGGGTAACAGTCCCCAGAATAAAAGCTTTTGCATCATCACTCTCTTCAATACCTGTTATTCATTACCGGCAGCCGTCTGCCGGATCTTCTCTGAAAACGCAGACTGCCGCCGATTGACATACCTGAAAAAAGATGTGCATCTTTTTCAGACCTGACAAGCCGCTGCAGCCATTTTAATGCCGGTATTTAATCTGAGATAACACCTTTTCGCATCGCATCGGCCTGGTTTTCAAAAATCGCCATGGCTGTATCCATTTTTTTAAACCCGAGCTTGGCGTAAAAGCCCTCTTTGCCGGGATTGGCATATAAAATAATTTTTCGGTGCCCCTGTGACAGCCGGACCAGATGATTTACAATCTCTTTTCCCAGTCCCATCTGTTGATAATCCGGAAGAACCGCAATGTCACACAGATATGAACAGTCCTTTCCGTCTGCCAGTGCCCTGCCGATACCCACAAGAGTTGGGCCGTCAAAAACAAAAGACTTAAACCGGCTGTTGGAAAAAACCGTCTTCAATTCCTCAGGAGACCTCAGGCCGAGAGGAGCCGCCTCATAGAGCCGGGACATTTCTTTCCAGTCGATTCCGGCATGATCAAACCGCCATGTTAAATTCATTTTTCCCCGTCCTTGTTTCTGTTCCATTTAAACTTCCTTATCAGCACACGACACAGCCAAGGCTGATTTCATTCATTAAAGTAACAATTTGTTACTTAAAAAGGTTTAATACAATGGTTCCGGCACTGCTTTTTTGATGGTATACGCTGTTTTATCCGCTCCGGAGAAACCAAGCTTTTGATAAAACCGATGCGTTGCCTCTTTCCCGGATCCGGTCAACAGCATAATTTTATAGCAATTATTTTTTTCTGCAACGCCAATGGCGTGCCGGATAATCTTTGACCCCAACCCTTGACGCCGCATGCCGGTCCTGGTCACCACATTTTCGATTACGGCATAGGGTCGCCCACCCCGTGTCAGATTGGGGATTATCGATATGGAACAGGTGGCAACAACCGACTCATCTCTTTGCAGTAAAAGGATCTTAAAAAAATCGTTTGCTAAAATCTGATTGTATATGCGGTCTGCCAAACCGCTGTCGGGAACCGGATCATCCGGGTGTAAATCCCGATATATGGATAATATGTCATCAAGATCATCCGCACCGGATTCCCTTATGATTTCGGAAAAAGAATTCATTGAATTACCCGCCTTTTCACTAAAAAGACCACTATAATATGCAAATTTTATGATTATAAAACCGATCCGTTAAAAATATTACAGATCTTTTTTGCCTTTTCCGATCCAGGCATACAATCTATTTAATAAGACGAAAATCAAATTTAAAAAAAGGATTACCAGGGAAACAGCTATCGTGATTATCCAAAACCAGAAACAAATGTACAAAGCGGATTTAAATCCGACATGCCGACTAAAAATAACCGCCATGAAAAAGAGAAGGCTGCCGATCAAAAAGAGAATAAAAATAAACGGCTCATAATATTCCCAAGCTGTATTCTCCTCTGAATATATAGTAACCTTGCAGCAAGGGCAGGATACGGCCTTTTTGAACGACAGTTTTGTTCTAATTATTGGATTCTTAAAAAGACCGATCTCTATGTTGCACGATGGGCATTTCATCTGATTAAAAATAATGGATCATGTGGCCTCTATAAAAGACCTGGAACTCGAAAAAAACGGGCTTAACCGCACCGGCCAATATCAAAGGGCTTTCACCATAATAAGGCAGGGATGGGTCTTGCCCCATAGTTGATTTTCCTCCAATGGCCTGAAGCCCTGATTAAAATAAAAGGCGCGCGTGGATTTATAGTGTATATCCGGATGGGAAGCCCCTAACGTCTTTACCTGTAAAAATTGAATGTTTGATTCTTTTGCCTTATCTTCTGCAACATTCATCAGCGAACTGCCGATTCCGCATCTGTGATTGGCTTTTTCAACGGCCATGACAAGAATTTCAGCAGAAAACGCATTGTGGCATTTAAGGGTGATAAAGCCGAAAATCGTTTTGCCGCCAACGGCGACATATGTATCCTGTTGTTCAATATCCTGCCGGTACCGGACAATGGCACTTTCAATACCAAACCAATCGGGCAAAGACCGGAGAAGGCGTTCACATCCTGACGCCTCATGGGTTTTCATGGAGCGAATCGTATCGATCTTTATTTCATCCCGACATTTCATAAATAACGATTAGCATAAGACACAGCTATGGTTGAACTCATTCATTAAAGCAACAAATTTATTATTTAAAAGATTCATTGGATCGACCCATTCAACCCATACACTGCCACAGATGGCAGCAGTCCGTTTTATTCCGAACGCTGTTGGATCTGCTGGATTCTCTCGGTTTCTTCTGCGATCATCCGTTGCAGTTCAGGAAGGTTTTCCCGGACCCGCCGCTGACCTATTTCCGCACCTTTTGACATCATTGAAGGCATCTCCTTCAGGGCTTTTTTTCCGGTGGGGGTATTATAAAAGGCATTGATGATACGAAGTTCTTTTTCCGTAAAGGTTTCCGTATATATATCAATGAACTCTTCCCTCAAACTCTCCCCGCTCATATGTTTGTTAAAAAACGCCTTCATCGTTTTTTCAAACAGTTTCAGCTCCGGATTATTGGATAATTGTATCTGCAGCATCGAATCAATGGATTCGGACAGAAGGGTATTTAAATCCATGGTATTCAGCAGTTCATCTGCCGCTTTCCGATGGCTGTCCGCATCAGCCCGCACATTTGTCTGGAATGAAAACACAAAGAGGGTAATGACAAAAAAATAAAGACAAGGTTTAA
>JANQML010000362.1 GCA_028280105.1 Desulfobacula sp.
AACGCTGGTATGCCAGAAAGCGGAACGGGCCGGAGAATATATCGATCTGGCATTCCAGCGTTTTTTTTACCATCGGTTTGATCACGGCCTCCTGGGGCATATCCTGCAGATCAAGCCTTTCTTTGTTGTCCAGCCCAACGCAGCCGGCAATGAGGACCAGCGGGGTATTTGAAAAATGTGCGCTGGCAACCCCGGTGAGAGCGTTGGTGAATCCGGGGCCGGCCGTTACCATGGCAACCCCCGCCTTTCGGGTCAATTTGCCGTATGCTTCGGCCATGAACAGGGCGGACTGTTCATGCCGGGTATCAAAAATCCGGACACAAGACCCTTCAAGATACTGATAAATGGGAGTAATGTGTCCACCACTCAATGAAAAGATATAATCGATTTTTCGGTCAATAAGGGTTTGGGCGACAATCTGTGCACCGGTTATTTTATCCGTCATTTTTCTATCCTTTCACGTTTAAAGTTGGGTCACGTTTAAAATCGGGGTTACAATTCCATCAGCTGGCCGCCGCAGACGTTCACAGCCTGGCCGGTAACGTAGGATGCGGTTTCCCCGGCCAGAAACAATGCCGTATCAGCCACTTCTTCCGGCTTCCCAATCCGGCCCAACGGGATGGTCCGGCACATCTTTTCTTCCTGTTCCTCTGGTGTGGTATTGAAAAAACGGGCTTCAAGGCCAAATCGCCATTTTTCAAGATCGGTCATGATCTGGCCGGGGCATATGGCATTTACCCGGATGTTAAGGCGGGACAATTCTCTTGCCATCACCTTGGTCAGCATAATGACACCGGCTTTGGATACGGAGTAGGCACCGTTGAACAGCGCCGGGACCTTACCGGCCCGTGACGCGATATTAATAATAGCTCCACCGTGATTCTGCATAAGCGGAACCATGGCCTTTGAGACCCTGAAGACACCGTGAAGGTTCACATCAATGGTTTTCAGCCAGTCGGATTCACCATAGGTGTGGATGCCGTTGGGAACACCGAACGTGGCACCGGCATTATTGCAAAGGATATCAATTTTGCCGAATTCTTCTTTGACCGTATCTGCCATGGCTGATACCGCAGCCGTATCGGTCACATCAACATTGACTGCCAGGGCATTGATATTGAATCTTGTCCGAAGTTCTTCGACAATTATCTTCATCTCTGAAAGGGTTCCGGTTTTAACATCACTCTCCACGGCCGGTTTATCGCCGTAATCCGCGATGACAATATCCGCCCCCTGGGATGCGAATTTTTTCGCAATGGCAAATCCGATACCGCTTTTCTTTCCCGACCCTGTGATTAGGGCAACATTTCCCTCTAACTTCACCCCGGCACCTCCTTTTATCCCTGCTGGGTCAATGTATGAATCAACTGATTGACACTGTATTCAAACAACCCGTCAAAACCGTCGTCTTTCAACAGCGTGGCCTCCATCTTCCGGGTCTGCAGCACCCCGTGAATCGTTGCCCAGAACAATATGGTATATTTTTCCGAATCTGTCTGTTTGAATTGGCCTTTCTCAATACCCTTGTCCACGATTTTACGGATAACCGACAGAACCTTGAATCCTGACTTGTCAACCCGGTTTTTTAAATCCGGTTTGAAAAATACAATGGATGACGATAAAAAATAATTGATAATATCAAAGTAATTCTTATGCTCAACACTGAAACGGCAGTAGGCTTTGGCCACCTGAATCAACTTGTTTTTCTGGCTGATCCGTTTATTTGATATCGTGACAATTTGGTCATGAAGGAGAGACAGGCCCTCTTCCTGGAGGGTCACAAAAATCTCTTCTTTATTCTGATAATAAAAATAGATGGTGCCGACGCCGAGTTCGGCCTGCCCGGCGATTTTGCTAATGGATATATTTTTGATCCCGGAGTGAAACAACAGGTGGCGGGCGGCATCAAGGATCTGATTTCGCCTCTGTTCTCTTTCCATTGCTTTTCTTTCTTTTACACCCATGGGTCTCCTGCAAAGAAAAAAATCAAAATGGATTTCGTTTTTCGAACGGTATTCAGTTTTTGATATATGTTCATTATACAAGACTTGTCAAGACATATTAATCTTATCGCTCAGGTGGATGATAAAATTGCTTGAAAAAGCTGAGAACTATTTGCTGAAGGGGTATGAGAACCGGTTATTTTTTTTGGTTCAGCAGCGGGCGGGGGAGCAGAAAACAGATCAAATGATCCATGGTTGTGTTAAACCGGTCCATCAGATGCGATGAGGTGAAGGTGGGACCTATCCGGCATTTTCAGGCATTACCTGATCCGTCAGCCGGTCCGGTCCCATTGGTTCACACCGGGTAAAAATAGGTGGTATTGGCATGGGGAATAACGGCAATGGACGGGTTGCCCCCGGTCAGATCCATCCATTGGCACAGGATAACGGAGGGATCTTCCGGTGTAAGCTGGCACTGGCGGACCACTTGAGGTTCCAGATCCGAGGCCACCTGATAATCCACCAGGGTCCTGCCGAACAGATAGGCCTTATGGGCCCCCATTTTAAATCCTGTGGAGGTTAAATCAGCCATCAGGGTTTCCGGGGTTTCAAATCGAGACACGTAGGAAAAATAGTCATCATCCCCCACCCCCTGGATACAGGCGGCCAGCAGCAGCAGGTTTCTCCCTTTTTTCAGGGCATGGGATGCCTGGTTCAGGCCTTTCTGGGCCTGATACAAACAGATGTCCTTTGGAAATCCGCCGCAGGACGCCACCACCATATCAAAGGGTTTTGGGATGCCCACCCCGTAAACCGAGGCACAGGTTTTGGCCCCCTGCCGGAGGACGTCGTCCGGTGGTCCGGCCAACAGGGCCGCCACCTGTTTGTCAGGGGTCATGATCCCATTGACGGCAAAGTCAATGCCGATCATCCGGCCGGCCTCATTCAGGTCTTCCCGCACCGGGTTTCCATCCAACACACCCACCCGTGCATTGGGTTCAGACATCAGGCCGTGGTTCGCACAAATGGTGTCTGATGCGGCGCACCCCACGGCAATGCCCTTGGCACCGCCGGTAAACCCCACAAACTGGTGGGGATCAACCTGGCCCACCACGATTTTGATGTCTGCCCGGCCCACTGCCGCATTGACCTTTACCGGCACCCCTCTGGAGGTGGTGCCGAAATCCGTCATTTCGTGGTTCCGGGCATCGTGGAACAGGATCTGGCAGCCGGGTACGGCACCGGCAGAGAGCGTCTCTTTCTGGGCGCCCGGTTGTCAGGAGCATGGAGCCCGCCGCCGATCACCAGGGAGATCGATTCCGGTGCCAGTCCGGGAAGGGTTTTAAAGATATGGGTCAGGAGCCGGGGCAGGATTTTGCCAACAGGCATGGTCCAGGGCCTGGCCAATGGATGCCACCCCGCTTACGGGCCGGGGTTCCAGTACTGTCACGGCTGCCGTGTCCGGGATCACAACGGTTTTAATCCCTTTATGGTAGTTGAGCTCTATCTTCACGACTGCTTAATCCTGCCACATGGACTGGGGCAGGGGCACCTCCAGAAATCCGCTGAAAATAATGTAAAATGCAGTAACCACCACCAGGGTCAACACCAGTGAAACTGCAAGGTTTTTTGGGGTAAACCGGTCTTCGGCCAGGTAGAGGTTGAAGCAGAAGTAAAAAAAATAGCTTGAAGGCAGAAAGCCAAAGATGGGCAGGGCAATCAGGTAGAGCAACAGGATACCAACACCGGCCACCACGTTGTTGCGCTCTGCGGTTGAGTCGAAAAACCGGATGTACGACGGTTTGACAAATCCCTTGATGATCACCAGTGCGGCCAGAACCACCAGTGCGCCTACCACATAATCCACGAATACACTGCCCAGCCGGCTGAGCCCCCGGGTGGAAAAAAAGACCACCCCGCCCAGAAACAGGCTGAAACCGCCCACGATCAAATCGCTGTTCACCTGTTGGGTCTGTTTTTTGGATCCGGATTCGGTCATACGGCACCTCCTTTGCTGTTGGCCCGGCGTTTGGACCGCCACATGGCATAGACCGGCCACATCAGTGAGAACAGACACAGGGCAATCAAGATACCGCTGATGGGCCTGAATACCAGGTATTGAAGTGTTCCGCCGGCGGCCTGCCCCGCCAGCATGGACTGGACAAGCCCCTCTTCCACAAAGGGCCCCAGGATCAGGCCCAGAACGATGGGAGCGGGGTGAAACTTAAGCTTGGCACTGATATACCCGATAATGCCGAATCCAAACATGATCCATATGTCCAGGATGTTGTTGCGGATGGCATAAGATCCCAGAACGGTCATGAAGATAATCCCCGGTGCCAGGTACCGGGAGGGGATATTGATGATCCGGCTGAATACTACACTGCCCAGGGACCCGATGATTGACACCAGGAAGGCTGCCACCAGCAACGCCATGATAAAGGCAAAGGTGATACTGGCATAGTCGGTGAACAGTTCTGCTCCAGGCCGCATGCCGTGGAGCATAAGCGCCCCCAGGATCACGGCTGCCGGGGGGGAGCCCGGAATTCCCAGGGTCAGCAGGGGAATCAAAGAACCCGGAGCCATGGCACTGTTGGCCGCCTCGCTGGCAGCCACCCCTTTGACGGTTCCTTTGCCGTATTCATCCGGATTTTTATCCCAGCGCCTGGCTTCGTTGTAGGAGACCATGCTGGCGATATTGCCGCCGGCACCCGGGGCAAATCCCACAATGGTGCCGATGCCCCCGGACCGCACCAGCAGGACCGGGTTCCGGAACAGGGTGGAGACCACCTGCCAGATCACGTTGAACCGGGGGGTGACAGCCTTGTCCGTGTATGCGGCCCTGCGTTTGCCAATCACACTCCTCAGGATTTCAGGCATGCAGAAAAAACCGATGAGTGCCACGATCAGCTCAATGCCTCCCTGGAGTTCGGGGAATCCGAATGTCAGCCGGATATCCCCGCCGATCTCGGCCATTCCCACGGCTGAAAGGATCATGCCCACGGCACCGGCCAGAAAACCTTTGATTACACTGCCGCTGGACAGGGTGCTGATAATAGTAAGACCGAAAATCCCCAGCCAGAAATACTCCGGCGGCCCGAATTTCAGGGAGACAATGGCCAGTGGCGGGGCAGCCGACGCCAATACAATATTGGCCAGCAAAGACCCGCAGGCACTGGCTACGGCCGCTGCCACCAGGGCGTGCTGGGCCATGCCCTTCTGGGTCAGGGGAAACCCGTCAAAGGTGGTGGCAATGGCGGCCGGGGTGCCCGGGGTGTTGATGAGGATGGCGGGAATGGCATCCCCGTACATGGCCCCGACATAAATCCCGGCCAGCATGATCAGGCCGGCAGCCGGTGACATGGTGAAGGTAAAGGGAACCAGCAGGGCCAGCCCCATGGTGGCGGTCAGCCCGGGCAAAGCCCCGAAGGTAATGCCCATGAATACTCCCACGGCCAGCAAAGAGAAATGCAGGGGAATAAAAACCTGCCACAACCCTTGAATCGCAACATCAAACATCTCATCCTCCCAAAGGATATGGTCCGGGTGCCGGCTCTCAACAGGCAAAACCCGGACCGGATTGGGTTATGGTTTAAATTCCTTTACCACAGGAGCCCACTCCCGGACTTTTTCCGCGATATAGGCCGTGGACGCTTCCGCCCCCATGGTCAGGGGAACAAATCCGTCTTTCTCCATCTGTCGGATCACCGCAGGATCTGAGGCGATCTTCAGGAATGCTTCCTCAAGCACCTTGATCCGGTCCTTGGGAGTGCCGGGCGGGGCGCAGGCACCCCGGTCAATGGAGGCGTAAAGGGCATACCCCTTGCTTTCAAAGGTGGGAACCTCGGGCATGTTGGGAAAGGGTTCTTTGGTGCCAAAGGCCAGGACACGGATTTTATCTGCGTGCTGGACCAGGTCGTTGCTGTTGGCCCACAGAGCCTGGACATGCCCCCCTAAAAAGGCGGCAACACTTTTGGCCGCGCCTTTGCTGGGGATATAGGTGAGGTTTACCCCGGCCATTTTAGACAATTGCAGATGGGCGATGTGATGGCCGGACCAGGTGCCGGATCCGCCGCAGGTGACGACACCCGGGTTTTTGCCGGCATGTTCGACAAAGGCCTCCAGGCTGTCAAAGGGGCTGTCCTTTAAAACGGCCAGTCCAATGGGTGTTGCCTGGAACAGGGCAATGGGCATTAACTGGTCTGTCTCATATCCGGCATTGCCCCGGGCCAGGGGCTGGAGGACAATATGAGGGATGTTCATGCCGGAGATAAAATAGCCGTCCGGCTTTTTCCGGGTCAGGTTTGCCCAGCCAATGGAGCCGCCCCCGCCTGGCTTATACTGGACAATGACCTTGACCCCCAGGATATCCTCCAGCATGGGTTGTTGGCGCCGGGCCTCCAGGTCGGACTGGCCCCCGGGCCCAAAGGGTATCTGATAGGTGATGGGGGATGTGGGATATTCATCGGCAACAACTGCCGTAAAGGGAATGGCAATCCACAATAAAAGTACCAATAGTATGAACCGTCTCATATTTACCTCCTCGTGTATGGTGGTGGACCGGCATGCCGGTGCCAGACAGGCTGCCGGTCCGGGTGTTCACGTGTTACGCGCTTTCATATAGTTTTGTGAGGACAAACTCCTCATGGCCCAGGATCTCCTGTGCCGTCAACCGGCCTTCGCAGGTGCGGATGAGCATCTCAATAAGATTGTCCCCGGATTCATCCAGGGTCATCTTTCCCTTGAGAATATCGGAGCAGTCATAGTCGATGTGCTCGGACATATCTCCGGCCGTCTTGGGATTGGCCGTCAGTTTGATAACCGGTTCAATGGGGTTGCCGATGATGTTTCCCTGTCCGGTGGGGAACAAATGGGCCACAAACCCGGCTGCTGCCCAGAGGGTAACGGCTTCGGCCGCGGCACTGGAAGAATCCATGTACCAGAGCCCGGGGCCGGTGGGGGGGATGGCTTTGTCCAGGGCACCCACATACCGGCATTTCTTTCCGATCTTCTGGATATTGCCCAGGGCCTTTTCTTCAATGGTGGTGAGGCCGCCGGCAATATTGCCCTTGGTGGGCTGGCTGCCGGACAGATCATCGGTTTTGTTCCGGTCGATCATGGCAGCATACCGGTCAAACAGGTCCATGAACTGTTGGCCCGCTTCAGGCGTGGCAGCCCTCTCCTTTACAATGGCCTCTCCGCCGGTGATCTCGCTGGTTTCCCCAAAGCTGCATGTGGCACCCATTTCCACCAGTTTGTCAAAGGCATTGCCCACGGTGGGATTGGAGGCCAGGCCGGATGTGGTGTCAGACTCTCCGCACTTGGTGGACACCCAGATTTCGCTCAGGTCACAGGGTTCCCGCTTCAGCTCACTGGCCCAGTGCAGGTACTCTTTGGCTTTCCAGCTGGCCATTTCCACGGTTTTGATGTCTCCGTGGCGTTCAATGGAAAACCCGGTCACAGGCTTGCCGGTCTCGGCGATGCCGTCCACCACGATATTGGTCCACTCCGGCTCAATGCCGATAACCACCACGGCAGCCACATTGGGATTGGACCCCGTACCGATGAGGGTCCTGAAAAACAATTGCAGGTCTTCTCCGAACTGCAGACGGCCATAGGCATGGGGCAAAGCCTTGCACCCCTTGATGTTAAAGGCCACCTTTTCACAGGCTGAATTACTCAGGTCATCCAGGG
>JANQML010000403.1 GCA_028280105.1 Desulfobacula sp.
AGCACAGATACCTACACCATTCAACAGGACCGTCGGTATCTGTTTGATATTGAAGCAATAGCATGGACTTTTTTTTCGCTGCCGCCTGATCCGGGAGAGGAAGGAAAGCAGACACTTCTTGGAATAGACACCGATAATGACGGTGTCAGGGATGATATCCAGCGGTATATTTATTTTTCCTATCCTGATGATAAAAAAGTACAATTGGCTTTGACACAAATTGCGATAAACTATCAAGAGCTACTGCCTGATTCTGGTGACCCAGAACTTGCCCATGAGAATGTTAAAAAACTTCTTTGCAGTCGTGCATGCCTTTATTATGTAAAAGGGAATCTCGATATTGCGTTTGATATTCAGGATGCTTTGAGAGCTGAAGTTTTAAATACAAAAGAAAGGAGTAACGCATATATAGAGTTTAATCGTAGTATAGTTGGAAAAACAACGCCATTACCAACAGATGAAAAAAAATGTTGCTTTTTTAATTTAGAAATTGACGGTGAAGTCGATTTCGGCAATGTTCCTGCCGGTACCAGTGTCACCAGCACAGATACCTACACCATTCAACAGGACCGTCGGTATCTGTTTGATTTTGAAGCAATAGCATGGACTTTTTTTTCACTGCCGCCTGATCCGGGGGAAGACGGAAAGCAGACACTCCTTGGGATAGACACCGATCATGACGGTGTCAGGGATGATATCCAACGGTATATTTATTTTTCCTATCCTAATGATAAAAAAGTGCAATTGGCTTTGACACAAATTGCGAAAAACTATCAGGAAATATTACCCAATTCTGCTGACCCTGAAATATCCTATGAAAATGTTAAAAAACTGTATTGCAGCAATGCATGCCTTTATTACACATTAGCAGGAAATATTCGTAAAGCGATAAATGTTAGGCAAGCACTGAGGGCTAAAATTCTAAACACAAACGAAAGAAGCAATGCCTACATAACATTCAATAACAGCCTAGCAGGAAAAACAACAGCCTTAATACCAGAAGATGAATGGAAAAGTTGTTGCTCATTTGGTGCTGATGATACGGGAAGGCAATAACAAAAAAAATTAATATGTAAAAGTCAAATTCCTCCAAGACAGTCAGCCTTCTCGGGTGTTACTTAAGCAACTTGTTTTTTAATTTGTTCTCTGACCTTCAGTCCCATGTCAAAAGTTTCTATGGGCCGACGGCCATTATTTCGGTATCCGCTGAATAATAGACAAACTGCGTGGCAAAAAAATATTACCGCACGACTAACAATACCCATAGAAATAAAAATTCTGATCCACCGATACTATTCTATCACGGATCCATCGAATCGCCATACCTCCCCCGGAGTCGATTTGGAAGGCAAAGGGGTGCGCTTTTTCTGATAACCTAAAAAAAATCTTTGACAAAAAATATAGTGACATATATAAATATGACACTATGAAGATACAGATACAAAAAAAAAGCCGTATCCGTCTCAGGGAGCAGATTAAACGACAGATTCTTGGGCTTATCGAAAACAAGAACCTGGTTCCGGGCCAGGCCCTGTTATCTGCAAGGGATCTATCCCATCTGATCCATGTCAACCGGAACACCATTACACAGGCATATAAAGAACTGGAATCCGAGGGGATATTGGAGATCGTTATCGGATCCGGTACCTATGTCAAAAAAGGATTGATCCTAAAATCAAAAAAGGAACTGGACCGGATCTTTAATGAATCCGTGCGGGATGCCATGCAACTCGGGTTTTCAAAATCAGACATCATGGAGCATTTTTTAAACCGGTTGTCATCATTTCCAACCGGGATAACGGATAAACAGATACTTGTTGTTGATTGCAATGACGGTGTCATTAACTATCTTTCCCAAAAAATCATGGAAGAGTGCGGTGTCCGGACCAGGGGCATCCTGATCCAGGAGATTGAGAAAGATCCGGTACGTGCATCAGGGATTATTAACCGTATGGACCTTATTGTCTGCGGATTTAATCATCTTGAAGAACTTCAACATGCGCTTCCCGCTATTGATGTTGAAGTCATCGCCGTACTGCTGCAGGTGGATGTCCGTGTCATCAATACATTGGCCCGGTTGCCGGAAGGAACTAAAATCGGATGTGTCTGTGAGAATCAGCGAAGTACCCATACCCTTTACAATAGTTCATATTTTTCCAGAGGCCGTGAACTGAAACGCATTTTAGCAGGTTCCGACAATTCAAAAGATCTGGAAAGACTGGTCAGGGAGTGTGACACCATCTTTGTGACCCATTTTGTTTTCGACCGGGTGAAAGACTTAATCTCTCCTGATCAGAAACTGGTGAAGGTAGAAATCAGTGTTGATTCTTCAAACATTGCACTGATCAAGGAAAAACTCTTTGCATGAACGGATTGTCCCCTATTGGGGATTGGGGCCCGCGCCTCAAACAGGAGATGAAACATGGTTGAAAATAAATTTTTTCTCTGGTTCGGCATGATGTTCCCACTGATATTTTCAGCCGGTCCGGCAAATGTGACCATGGCGTCGCTGGGAGCGCGGTTCGGATTTTTTAAATCACTGCCGTTTATTTCCGGAATCAACCTGATTGTCCTGCTCCACGCCGTGTTAATCGGTTTGGGGGCAGGTGCCTTTTTGAAAAAGTACCCCGGTTTATTCCAGTATTTGCAGTATGCCGGTGCTGCCTATCTGGTGTATCTGGCATTCAAGTTCTACCGGTCGTCACGACCCGACATCAAAGAGGCCGCGAACAATGTGCCGAATTTTTTGGACGGCGTCATACTGCAGCTTTTGAATATGAAAGTCGTCACCGTAACGATGGTCATGTTTTCACAGTTTTTGGATACAGATTCCGGTCAACTGTCCCAGGTCATGATACTCTCTTTCGGCCTTGCATCCCTGACCACCGGAGCCACCATGACCTGGGCTGCCGGAGGGGCGTGGCTGACCCGGACATTTGCGTCTGAAAAGTCGGTCCGGCTGCAGGGATATATTTTCGGCACCATGCTGATCGGCGTCTCGGTGTGGATGTTGATTTAGACGGAACGGCTACCAAAGATTAATCAACAAGGAGAGTAAAAATAGCACGAATCGGCATATTGACATGTTCAAATTGTACCCAGGACTCCAATTGTGCATCAGCTGTCTGCCTGGGCGATATGAGAAAGAAAAAAGGCCTGTTTGACAGATACGATGGCGAAAAGACCCTTGATCTGGTCGGTATGATAAACTGTTCCGGCTGCCCGACAATTGCAGCGCCTGAAAAGATTTTGAAACGGGTCGGCGCGCTGGTCGATTACGGTATTGATGCGCTTCACTTCTCATACTGCATGACCGCATTGTGTCCGTTTTTAAAAAAGTATGAAAAGACCATCCTTGAAACCTACCCTGATCTGACCATTGTCCACGGCACCCACCGGCCGGGCGATAAAACCGTTTTCCGGAAAAAGGTGAAAGAACTTCTCTGCCCGACGGTGGCTGTGCCGCAGGATATGAATGATGTTATCCAAAAAAAATTCAGGTCCAAATAAAAGGATTGTGCGGCAAAATCGGCAACCGCCCTGATACAAAACGTTCCCCGGTTTTGTAATTTTACCCGCAGGGGTGCCTGGTTTCATTGGGACCCGTTATCAGCGTACAGGGAGATCCTCACCTCTTTCCGGTCTATTGGAAATAAACTCCCCTGGATGGAGAAACCCGTTAAAAATATCACTTAATTTAAACGTCGAATAGACGTGACCCAACTTCTGTCTTATCTTTTTCAAAAGGTAATCATCTTGACAAATAGTATTGAAATCTTCAAGATGATTTGAATGCAATCAAGCCAGCCAAATCGTATTTTGATCGAAGATATGATGAAACAGATAAAGACCTAGTTAAACTTTTTTGTTTAACTCTGACGGGGGCTCTATTATGATTCAGATAAGGATATTTTTAACCCTTTTTTTTACTCAATTCTGATAGCCGTTTTTATTTTAATTCATTGTGAAAATTCATTTGCCGTCCAAAAAGATAAAACAAAAATCATTGTAAAATGTGATTGGTATCACAACATCCAGTTTTTAGGTTTCTATGTTGCAAAACAGAAAGGATTTTATAACGACGCCGGCCTTGATGTCACCCTTGAACCGCTTTCAAGCATAGATAACCTGAGCCGGATTCCTGAATGGACCGCTCAGGAAAAATTTGACTTCAGCCTGGGCTCCAGCACGCTCTCATTTGCACAGGCAGAAGGGCTTCCTTTAACTGCCGTTGCCGCCACGTATCAATTTGGGCCCCAGGTCTTTTTTGCAAAAAAACAACCGGGATTGTCAGGCCAATGGATTTTAAAGGTCGTCGAATCGTGGACAAAGGCGATGCATGGCGGCGGTTGCTAAAAAAATTCTTAAAATTAGGCGGATTGTCGCTGGATGATGTGACACTCGTGAAAGGCGGATTTGACATGGCCCCCTTCTATAATGACGAGGTGGATATCTGGGCCGGGTTTTTAACTTCAGAAGTGATTATTGCCCGTCAGAAAGGCTTTGAACTCGTTACATTTCCTGTTCACGAGTATGGCCTTTCAAGCATCGGCAGCAGTATCTATACATCTGAGAAAATGATTGCCAGGAATCCTTTTTAATTGCAAGTATTAAGGGATGGAATTATGCGATTCAAAACATAGAAGAATCTATCGGATTAATGATCGATCTGTTCCCCAAAATGGCTTCGGAAAAACAATTTCATCGTTTTTCATTTGAGGCATCCATTCCATTGATCATCCCGCCCGGAAAAAAGGTGGGCCACTTAGACTGCAATTCATGGAAAAACAATCCCATTTTCTCCAACCTGACGCACGTTGACCGGTTATGTGATACCCGTTTTCTGGAAAATGCATGGAGAAAATTAGAGATAAAATAAACAATTTGTCCATTCAGAAGAAGTTATTTTACAGTTTTCTGTTAATGATTTCAGTCCTTATTTTTTTTTATCTCAATCATTGGTATTTTCTATGCGGAATCATTCCTCATCAAATTTTACAAAAAAGAGATGAAAACAAATGTGGAACTGATGAGCCTTGAAGTCAAAAACTGGCTAGATCAGGGTCAGCAGTGCCTGAATCTTATAACAACGATTCAAAGACATATTCAAAAGGATCACCCGGTTTCATTCGACAATATTTCCGAAGCCGCTCAGGACGAGCTGAGAAAGGAACTCATTGCGGTCAAATCCGCTTTTTCATACGTTCAATCCGTTTCCATCATTTCACCCCAAACCGGACAGATCGTTCTGGCCACACCAATGACACTTGAGAAACGAATCAAAAAAAATGAGGCCTTTTTTAAAAAAGGGCTTGAAGGTGTTTTTGTCAGTCCGGTTGTTTATTCGGTGGGCCAGGAAAGACCCATTTTAACCTTATCCGCACCCATACGGCTGAACGGAAAAACAGAGCTTGTCGTTGCCATAGAGATGGATCTTCAAAATCTGCAGGACCGATTCAAACATTTAGAGAATTTTCAAAAGGGGCTTTACTCTTACCTGGTCGACTCTTACGGGTTTTATGTGACGGTTCCCAGCCATTTCCAATCCAAACCGCTTCTAAAAAAACTGGATAATACGATTTTTGAAAAAATTAAGACGGCAAACGCCGGCACAACAGAGTACTTTACAGTTGACAGTCGAAAAGTATTGTGTCAGTTCCGGTGGCTTGAGCCCACAAACCTCTGCCTGCTGGTAGAGATGAACGCTTCGGAAACAAATTCCATTATGGTAAAAATCTGGTTTTATCTTATCTTTATCTGCGGTTTGATCGTAATATTGGGAGCTTTCCTTGCCAGCTATATTTCCAGAATTTTAACGTCTCCGTTAATGGTTATTTCGAAAGCGGCGGACGATCTTCGAGAAGGGCGGACAAATGTAAGAGTTGATATCAATTATAAGGACGAAATCGGAAGCGTCGCATCTGCATTTAATCATATGTCCGAAAGGGTTCAGGCGACACAGGCAGATCTTGAAAATAAGGTGAAGGAAAGAACACTTGAATTAAAAAAAATCCGCGACAGATACCGGACTCTGTTTGATAATAATCCTGTTCAGACCATGGTGTTCGATAAAAATGCAAAAATCCTGATGTACAACTTTGCCGAGCATAAGAGAGAAGGCGGTCTCCCGAAAATCAGTGATGTTATGTATAAAGACTATGCTTCCAGACATGGAATCGACATATACTCGGAATTAATGGAATGCATTCATTCGGGAGGGGCAAAAGAATTTCCGGAATTAAAATATAAGGATAAATACCTGCATATAAAATTTTCTTCGTTTCCGGAAGGCGCGATTATCACCTCCATTGATATCACGGAACTAAAAACACTTTCCATGCAGCTTCAGCAGGCACAAAAGATGGAGGCCATTGGAAATATGACGGGTGGTGTTGCCCACGATTTTAATAACATCCTCGGGATTATTCTTGGAAATACGGAACTGGCCTTGGATGATGACCGCACATGGACGCCTGTCGCCAATAACCTTAATGAAATAAAAACCGCCAGTTTAAGGGCAAGGGATGTGGCAACTGTTACGGTTCAGCAGAAAAACAAAAGAGAATTTCGAATTCTTAAAAATGGACGGGATTGTGAATGAGTCCGTCAGGCTGCTGCGGGCATCCATACCAACCTCCATTGAAATCAAACTGGATGTCCCCCCAAACATATCGACAATTAAAGCAAACGCGACTCAGATTCAACAAATTATTATCAATTTATGTACAAATGCGTCTCACGCCATGGCGCAAGGCGGGGTCTTGAGTGTATCACTCAGTGATGTTGAACTGACGGCCCCGTTAATCAGAGGTTATACTAAAATTAAGGTCGGCTCCTATGTGCAGCTGGCTGTAAAGGATACCGGACACGGGATTGACCCTTCAATCCTTGAGAATATATTTGATCCTTATTTTACAACCAAAGAGACGGGTAAGGGGACCGGAATGGGATTGGCCATCGTCCATGGAATTGTTCAAAACCATGGCGGCGGGCTGTCTGTTGAAAGCGCACCGGGTGAAGGGACCCTGATAAAGGTTTTCATCCCCTCGGTTAAAGAGGTCCCCGCCGTAAAAGAAGAGTCTTATAAAAAAATGCCTGCCGGAAACGAGCAGATTCTTTTTGTTGATGATGAAGAATCAATCGTCGATGTTACGAAAAAAGCGTTCAGCAAACTGGGGTATACGGTAAAGGCGTTTACAAAACCAACGGAAGCGCTGGATGAATTCACGAAAAATTTTGACGACTACGATGTTGTGATAACGGATATGACAATGCCCCAAATGAGTGGAGACGTGCTTGCAAAGCAAATTTTGAAAATCCGGCCCGGGATTCCGATTATTATTTGCACCGGGTATAGTGACACGATTAATATTCAAAATTTAAAAAGAGTCGGCGTCAACTCTTTTCTGAACAAACCCATTGAAATAAATGTACTGGCAAATGCGGTTCGTGAAGCGCTGAACAAAAAACAAATCAATCGCAGCTACGATGAGATATAAAATGCACGGAAAAAATCTTTTCCGTGCATTTTTTTATACAATATTTTTAATTTCTCTAACCAAACTTCAGACCCCGATCAAGCCGGATGTTTATAATATTCAGCCGTTGACGGGGCCTCCGGCGTATTGCCCAGAATAAGATCCGCCGCTTTTTCAGCAATCATCATGGTGGGGGCGTAGATGTTGCCGTTGGTCACATAGGGCATGGTGGAGGCATCCACCACCCGCAGATTTTCAAGGCCGTGTACCGTCATTGAACCCGGGTCCACCACGGCCATGTCATCGGTTCCCATCTTACAGGTACAGGAGGGGTGAAGCGCAGTTTCCGCATCCCTGGCCACCCAGTCCAGGATCTCCCGGTCGGTTTCAATTTGAGGCCCCGGAGAAATTTCTCCGCCGTTGAATTCATCAAAGGCACGCTGGTTCATGATATCCCGGGCACACCGGATGGCCTCCACCCACTCCCGTCTGTCCTGGTCCGTGGAAAGATAGTTAAAAATCAGTGCCGGATGCTGTCTTGGATCCTTTGACCTTATCTTCACCGTCCCCTTGGCATCGGAGTACATGGGGCCCACATGGACCTGGTATCCGTGTTCCTGGCTGGGCTGGGTTCCGTCATACCGGATGGCAAGCGGCAGAAAATGAAACTGGATATTGGGATACGCCACATCATCATTGCTCCGGATAAATCCGCCGGCTTCAAAATGGTTGGTGGCTGCCGCCCCTTTTCCGTGGAAGAGCCACTGATATCCGATATAGGGTTTTTTCCACCACTTCAGGGCCGGGTTCATGGAGACCGGCTTTTTGCTGCGGTACTGGACATAGACTTCCAGGTGATCCTGCATATTTTCCCCCACACCGGGCAGGTCGTGGACCACATCGATGCCCAGAGCAGACAATTCCTTTCCGTTTCCCACACCGGACAATTGAAGGATCTGTGGAGAGTTAACGGCGCCGCCGCAGGAAATCACCTCGCCGCCCATCACCGTTTCCGGGCGGCTGGTTTTCCCCTTTACAAAATCGACACCCACCGCCCTTTTACCGTCAAACCGTATCTTTGTGGCCAATGCCCGGCAAATCACATCGAGATTGGGCCGCTGTTTCAGAACCGGATGCAGATATGCCCGGGCTGCCGACAGCCTGCGCCCGTTTTGAATATTTCTGTCAAAGGCACCAAATCCCTCCTGCCGGTATCCGTTGACATCATCGGTGAGCGGATACCCGGCCTGTTCGGCAGCGTTCAGGAATGCCGAAAAAAGCGGGTTTTCACAGGGCCCGGTTTCAAGAACAAGGGGGCCGTCGGTGCCGTGATACGCATCCGGTCCTTTGAGACGGTTTTCAGCCTTTTTAAAATAGGGCAGGCAATGGCCATAATCCCAGTCTTCCATACCCGGGTCTGCTGCCCATTTTTCGTAATCCATGGCATTGCCGCGAATGTATATCATCCCGTTGATACTGGAAGATCCGCCCAGAACCTTGCCCCGGCCGTGAAAAATCCTGCGGTTGTGCATAAAGGGTTCGGGCCGGGTTTCGTAACACCAGTCATAAAATTTATTTCCCAGGGGAAAGGTGAGCCCGGCCGGCATGTGAATAAAAACATCCCAAATATAATCCGGCCGGCCCGCCTCCAGGACAAGCACCGTATTTTCAGGATCTTTGCTCAGCCGGTTGGCCAGTACACATCCTGCAGATCCGCCGCCGATGATGATGTAATCATATCTTTTATTCATCTTCACAACTCCTTTGCAATATTAAACCATTCTATCTGTTGCGCATTTTAAATGTTGGAAAGGATCGATATCGTGGGGGAGGATATAAAAGATTAAAAAGGTCAATCAGCCGCCAGATGTCACCAGACTTAAAAATCCCGCCACAAGATCATCGATATCCATTTCACCGTCCCTTACCAGTGCCTGAAGGGCCACACCCTGGAGGCTGGCAATAAAGCAGACCGCTGCGGCACGGTTTGTTTTTTTCGGTTCAATCCGGTCCAGGGCCTTTTCAAAGGCATCCACAAAGATGTCGTAGGCGGCCTGGATCTGAACAATCACAGGCCCCCGGATACCGCTGAACTCCGCGGCCAGGGACGCCAGTGCAATAATGGTATCCGGGCGATTCTGAAATCGATCCGTAAAAATATCCATCATGCCGCGGATCATTTGATCGTAATCTTTATGTTCCTCGTCTAAGAATTGAATGTATTGGTCAAAACTCTGGTTCAACTCTTCCACGACTTCTTCCAGGATATCGGTTTTAGAGCTGTAATGGTGAAAGACCGCACCGGTTGTCATGCCGATGTGATAGGCGATATCCTGAATGGTGGTTTTGTGGTACCCGAGCCGTGCAAAGAGATAGGTTGCCGTATCCAGAATCCGCTTACGGGTGGCAATTCGTTTGGCTGCTTTTTTATTGATTTGATCGGACATATCTGATTCCTAATCGGTTTAAGGTTTTTTCCAAGGGGATGCCGTTGTCATCCCAACCCCTTGTTTTATAGTACTCTTGAATCATATATGCCATATCTTTTTTCGAAATACGGTGCCCCTTCCCAGGACCGTCCGGAAGCGGTTCTTCAACAAACCGCCGGGGCAGGGTATCTGTTGAAGCGTCCATTCCCTGGTCCAGGTTGAACAACCGGACCAGGTTCCAGATTCGCTCACCTGTTTTGACGAAATCATCCGCGGTAAAACGGGTGCCGGTGGCCGCACTGAGCATGCGGGCATAGGTGGTATCTGAAATACCGAAACTGCCGAAATCGCATTTCACCAGGGTGTCGGTACCGGCGGAATAGTTCTGCAGATGAGCCACCAGATTTGCCTTTCCCCTGGGTGACAGGGGATCCAGAGAAACGTCATTCCACTCCCCGGATAATTCGTAACTGAGGGGAAACCCTCTTTGGTGGCAGCCGCCCCGGTCAGTGGTCATATAGGCCAAAGCCATTCCCGCGACCCCCCGGGGGCCCCATGCCGGGGTTTCCAGGCCCTTGGTGTGCATGGCAAAACCCGAGGCTTCTTTCCCAATGATATCGGCCGCCTGTTTGACCCCTTTGGCTAACAGTGTTCCCAGTTCACCCTCCTGGTTTGCAACGGTATGGATCAGGTATTCGGCCGTCTCTATATTACCAAACGAAAGATCGATTCCGTTCGGTGATTCCAAAAGCCCTTTTTCACCGGCCTCCATGGCAAAGCCGATAACGGTTCCGGTGGACATGCTGTCCAGCCCGTAGAGATCGCAGAGTTTCACCAGGTGGGCCACGGCCCGGATATCGGAGATATCCAGGTTGGACCCCATGAGTGCGGCGGATTCGTATTCAACAATATCGGTGACGATCCCCTTGTATTTTCCCGTTCGCACCGCTCCGATCTTGCTGCACCGGATCGGACAGCCCATACAGGCGGAACTGCCCAGCCACAGATGTTTTTTTTGTCCCTTGTCGGCAATCTTCGATGCCTTGGCAAAGGTGCCGTTCCGGTAATTTTTATGGGGCAGAAGACCGGTCTCGTTTGCAAACTCCACGGCAGAAGCCGTCCCGGCCAGTCGCAGGGCTTCCACATCCGCACTCTGTTCCAGTTCTGTGAACGCGTCTTTGCAGGCCGCTGCAAAGGCGGCTGGATCATGAACGTTTACCAGTTTTGATCCTTTGACAGCAACGGCTTTCAGGTTTTTAGAGCCCATGACCGCTCCGGCACCACCCCGTCCGGCCTGGCGGTTATATTCACAGCAGATCAGGGAATAGAGGACCTGGTTTTCCCCTGCCCGGCCAATGGTGGCGACCTTAACGGTATCATCCCCAAGTTCGTCTTTAATCCGGCGGTTGGCTTCAAGGGTGTCTGTTCCCCAGACCGATTTTGCATCCCGGATCTCGACTGTGCCGTCATTGATCCATATATAGGAAGGATTGGCAGCCCGGCCTTTAATAATCAGGGCGTCATAACCGGCATACTTTATCTCTGCGGACAGACTTCCCCCGAAATAGGAATCCAGAAAAATACCGGTTAAAGGCGATTTGGTGACCACACACCCGCGCATGGCAGGGGCCAGGGTACCGGTCAGGGGGCCCGGGATAAACATCAGCAGATTATCCGGTCCCAACGGGTCTGTGTCAGAGGAGATACCGTCGCTTAACAGGCTGGCGCCAAACCCTTTTCCGCCGATGAAATCCCTGATCAGGGAGGCCGGTGTCTGCAGAATATCGTGGGTCCTGTCAGACAGATCAATGATCAGCATTTTATTTGTGTGTGCCGTTTTCA
Organism: Desulfobacula sp.; assembly: GCA_028280105.1. Lineage (GTDB taxonomy): Bacteria > Desulfobacterota > Desulfobacteria > Desulfobacterales > Desulfobacteraceae > Desulfobacula. Next base: position 11,750 of record JANQML010000403.1, read on the forward strand.
TTGATTTTCCCATTTTCAGAAGGTTCTCTTTCTACAAACTCAAGGGCCTGGGTCGGACAGGATAAAACGCACAGGGGGCTCCCCTGGCACAATTCACATTTAAAGGCTTTGCCGGTTTCAGGGTCCTGTATCACGACCCCGATGGGACAATACCGGGTGCACAACCCGCAGGCAATGCACCGGTCCGCATCGATCCCGATAACACCGTTTGAATTTCGTTTAATGGCGTTAACCGGGCAGACCGTCATACAATAGGCGTTTTCACACTGATTACAGACAATGGGGAAATGATAAAGATTCTCCTTTTTATGTTGGATAACCAGTCGCGACAACCGGGGATTATACCCGTTAAAAAGGGCCATGGAGCAGACCAGCTGGCAGATACTGCAGCCGGTGCACCTGTCAAAATGAGTATGGATAAAACGTTTGATAATGAACTCCTGTCCCGGTTTCAGACCTCTTAATAACGGCCTGTTACGTTAGAGAGCCCGCCCAACCATGGATATGTTGTGAGGATCTAAAAAAGACAAATAACACATATCACCTACTATGTAAATGGTTATTTTTGATTCCTTTATTTTCTCTTGCATTCAGTTAAAACCTATGCTATGGCTGCTTAACATATTACATACTATGTAATAGTAGTCGTTTGTTCGAACTTCAAAGCTTGAAGGAGGGAACAATATCTATACTCGACGTTAGAACGGTCACCAAAAAATTTGGTGAACTGACCGCAGTCAACCGGCTGAGCTTTAAGGTGGACCCGGGGCGGATATTCGGCATTGCCGGACCCAACGGCGCAGGGAAATCCACCCTTTACAACCTGATTTCAGGACTTTACACCTTTAACGGGTCCATCCTCTTTAACGACAGAGAGATCCGCGGCCTGCCTCCCCATGACATTGCAAAACTCGGTATCTCACGGACCTTTCAAATTCCCCAGACCTTTCCCAGCCTGACCGTGGAGAAGAGCATCGGTGTGGGCAACTACTTTGGAAGCCGGGACGGATTTGAGGCGTCCTATGTGGATACGGTTCTGTATCTGGTAAACCTGGCCGAAAAACGGTACCACCCGGCAAAACAGCTCAATCTGCTGGACAAAAAAATGCTCATGATCGGTGCGGCACTGGCCACCAAACCGTCCATCCTCATGCTGGACGAACCCATGGCCGGTTCCAATGCCAAGGAGATCCTCCTATTGATGGATCTAATCCAACGGATCAACCAGGAGATGGGGATTACCATTATTATTATTGAGCATTTTATGAAGGTATTGACCGAATTAACCCAGGAACTGCTGATCATTGAGACCGGCACAAAAATTTGCTGCGGCGATCCGGTAAAAGTCACTGCCGATCCGCGGGTCATCGATTGTTATCTGGGGGACGGCCATGATTAAAACCCTGGATCTAAACGCCTATTACAATGATTTCCACGTCCTTAAAAATATCTCCCTTGAGGTTGAAAAAGGAGAGATCGTCGTCATGCTGGGCCCCAACGGACATGGAAAAAGCACTTTTTTAAAAGCCGTCTGCGGCCTTGTGAACAGGGTATCCGGTATCATCTCCTACCAAGGGGAGAATATAACCGGACTGGGGGCTGAAAAAATCGTCAATATGGGGGTGACCTATATTGCGGAAAACAGGGAACTCTTTCCGGAGATGACCGTATTGGAAAATCTGAAGCTGGGAGCCTACTCCAAATCAGCCAGGGCCTTTGAAAAAGAGAACCTGGAACGGGTCTTCAATCTGTTTCCCCGGTTAAAGGAGAGAACGAGCCAGTTTGCCAGCACCATGAGCGGTGGAGAGGCCCGTATGCTTGCCATCGCCCGGGGCCTGATGTCCAATGCAAAATTTTTGGCCATAGACGAACCCTCACTGGGGTTGCAGCCCAACCTGCGGGATGAGGTGGCCGGCATCATCCGGCAGATCAACGAGGACGGCATCACCGTGCTTTTGGTGGAACAGAATATCCCCCAGATCACGGAACTGGCCGACAGGCTCTATGTGCTGGAAGAAGGGCATATCACATTTGAAGGCACCAAAGACGAGGCCCTGGGCAATGATCATCTGAAAGAAATCTTTCTTGGAATGTAAAAAAAGGGCCCCCCATGCTCATTGAAATCATTGATGTCATTATCAGCGGAATGATAAACGGTTCGGTCTATTCCCTTATGGCGGTTGGATTGACCCTTATATACGGGGTTTCCAGAGCCTTCAACTTTGCCTATGGCTCTTTTTACAGCATGGGGGGATATGTTGCGTTTCTAATTTTCGGAACCGCTTTTTTAAATAATTATCTGCTGGTCTTCTGCCTGACGGCACCGATCCTGTTTTTTGCAGGATACCTTGTTGAAAAAGGCTTGGTGGCACCGCTGCGCAAACGGGATGACTGGGAAGTCAAAGTAATGATGATCACCCTGGGGCTGGCCCTGTTCCTGGACAACTCCTACCAGGTGATCTTCGGTGCCCGGATGAAATCTCTTCCCGCAATTCTGGAAGGCTCCCTGGAACTGGGAGAGTTCATTCTCTCCTACCAGGACATGGTAATTTTTATGCTTTCCATCGGTGGTATTCTGGCATTCCGCTGGTTTCTGAACAACACGCGGACCGGAATGTCGGTCCGGGCGGTGGCCCAGAATCCTTCAGGCGCCCAGATTGTCGGCATTCCAAAAGAGTTTGTTTTTTCGGCCACCTTTGCCATCTCCACCGTAATGGTAGGCATGGGCGGCATCCTTTTGGCCCAAAAGTATTTCATCACCCCCACCGGGGGCTGGGACATCCTGGTTAAATCTTGGGTCATCACCGCATTCGGAGGCATGGGCAGCATCAAGGGAAGTCTCTATGCCGCATTTATTGTAGGGATGCTGGAAGCCTTTGTGGGCTGGCATTTTGGTATGAACTGGACCTTGATTGCACTGTTTGCGGTTCTTTTAACCACCCTGGCTGTTCGGCCCCAGGGACTAATGGGTAAATGGGGATAAACAAAATGGATTCTAAACACACGGCCGTCTTATTGACCGTTATCTGGAGCATTGTCGCGGTTCTGCCGCTCTTCTTCGGCTCCACCAATTTCATCATGCACATTCTGATCATGTGTCTGATCTGGTCGGTGGTGGCATCCTGCTGGGACCTGATCATGGGGTTTGCCGGCATTTTTTCCTTTGGCCAGGTGGCGTTCTTTGTCATCGGCTCCTATGCCTCGGCCATTATTTCGGCCCAGTTCGGCATACCGCCCGTCTTTGCGGTTTTCATCGCCGGCTTGGTTGCAGGACTTCTCGGGGTGCTGGTGGGGATTCCCTGCCTGAAACTCAAAGGGGCCTATATTGCCCTTGTCACCTTTGCCGTGCACATGATACTGGAGCCGGTTTTAAAGGGAGATATCGGCCGGACCATCGGAACCGGCGGCTCCAGGGGAATTCTGACCATTGAACCCATGAGCATTTTCGGCTTCACCTTTTCCAGCTCTGCCCCTGTTCCCTACTTTTACCTGATTTTATTTGTGGCCATTCTCTGTTCGGCCATCACCTGGTGGGTGATCCGCTCCCGCTGGGGGACGGCGTTTCTCGCGCTGAAAGATGCGGAAGAGTTCGCCACCTGCCTGGGGGTCAGCGCCTTTAAATACAAACTCATGGTCTTTGCCCTCACCTCATTTTTAACCGGGATGATCGGCGGATTCTACGCCCATTACGTGGGCATGCTCTCCACCCGGATGCTGGGTATTGATCTCTTTGTTACGCTAATGGTGATCCTGGTCATCGGGGGAGTGGGAAAATTTCCCGGTGCCATCATCGGTGCCTTTATCACCATTACCACGAATGAACTGCTCTCCCCGTTGGGCCCCTACCGGCCGATAATCCTGGGCGCCATGGTCGTCGTCCTCGTTCTTCTTCTTCCCGACGGTATCATTGGACTGATACAGAAAATAGGGATGAAAAAAAAGGGGACCGTGACATCATCCATTTAAATCAAGCACCCCCTAAGATTGGGATTTTTAACACGAACCATGAGGAGGAAGAATGAAAAAGACATTGGTAGTACTGGTAACCGTAATGTGCAGTCTGTTTTTCGGGCAGAGCGGCTGGTCGGCAGACGTGATCAAGGTGGGCGTCCCTCTTTCCATGACCGGTCCCTATACCGATACCGGAGACAACTACTGGAAGGGAATCAAGATGGCCATTGATGAAATTAACCAGACCGGGGGGCTTTTGGGCAAGCAGCTGGAACCGGTCCGGTTTGATACCCAGGAGTTTTCACCTGAACGTGTTATGCAGGGGGCGGATTATCTGTGCGGAAAAATAAAGGTCGATTCTGTGCATGCCGGGTGGGCCGGATGGGGACAGGATGTCCGTGCTTACGGCAAATATACGGCACCGTTTTTTGCCGATGACGGTTCCCAGGCTGCGGTGGATGTGTACAAGGAAAACAAAGAACTGTACAGCAATATCTTTCAACTCACCGATACCGGTATCAACCAGGGCCAGAGCATGTTCAACGTCCTGATGGCCCTTCCCTATGAATACCCCAATAAAAAAGCGGTGATTATCACGGCGGACGATGCCTGGGGAAATGAAGTCGGTGAAACCCTGAAAAAGAACTTTAAAAAAACCGGATGGGACGTGGCCATGCACGAACTGGTGCCGTACGGAACCAACCAGTGGGGGCCCTTGCTCACAAAAATCCGTAAAATCAAACCCTCCATCATCCATGTGGAAATCGTCAGCGCCCAGGAAGTGATTACCTTTTTCAGGCAATTCATGAAAAAACCCACCAATTCGATTTTAAGCTATGGGTACAGCCTGGTACCCAGGGAAGTGGTCGGCACCATGGGCAAAGAAGCGGACGGCCTGATCGGTGAGGTGCCCACAGCCATGCCGACACCCCAGGCCCCCACCCCTGAGGCACAGGCGTGGCTGGACAGATTTAACGCCATCTGGAACCACCTGCCCCAGGCCGGTTCCTGGGCCGCCTACAGCGGGGTCAAAGCCTGGGCAAATGCCGTTGAAGCCGTGGGCGATGAAAAAAAACATAAAGAAGTCAGCAACTATATTGCCACCCATGGATACAAAGGGGAAACCGGCTGGTGGAAATGGGATGAAGACCGGGTCATGCGGGCCGGCGGTGACGTGCCCATCGTCCACTACCAGGTTCAGAACGGAGAGATGATCGCCATTTATACCGATCCGCCCACCAGGCCTTACAAAGACTATAAATTCCAGGTTCCCAGGTGGATCAAAAAGTAGACGCCCTGCCGAACAGACCTGTCCGGCCCGGATATGTCAAGAATCGACCATACTTCGATCAATCCGTCATGAAATATTCGGGCTCTTCCGTGTCTCCTTCACAAGGAGGCACGGCATCATCCACCCAACCGCCAAAAGACCGATCCCAAAGGACCGATCATGGAGAACAAACCGAACAAATTAAAAATAAGATGTGAGATCTGGGGATGGGCTTTATTCATCATCTCCGCCCTCTTCTTCATCGGATCAAGTATCAAATCCAAAGATCTGACCGCGCTTTCCGGCGGAATTTTTTTCCTTATCGCATGCCTGGTTTTTCTGATTCCATATCTCTATCCGGCCAAAAAATAATACCGGCGGGATTACTCTTTCATCAGGGTGTCCACGATAAACGGAGCGCACCGGAGGGCGATGCTCTGTTTTTTTACCCAGACACGGGCCATGGGAACCGAATCCCCGTTCAGGTTGGTGATATTCGATAATTCCTCCACAAAAACGATATCATCCATATTGAACTCATAATAATAGGTAACCTCGTTGAACGGATCGGCAATCAGAATCACACGGGTATCCTCATAGGGGTGTTTTCTGGGGGAACCGGTAAATGGGATATAGTTTTTTCGATCCGAATCTTTATGGGTCTCAAAGGATCGGATTTCAAGTTTATCTTTTAATTTCAAGAAATTAACAATGGACATAAAAAGATCTCCTCTTAGTGATACCTAACGATTATCATCTAAAAAAACAGCTCTGATTTCAAGGGTTAAAATAAAAAATATAGGCAATCCGACTCTATGCCGGAGCAGACATATTTGATATGCTTTTTATCCAAAATCCGGCAGGAGAGACCATTACCCCGTCCGGCACAGGCATTTAATACGAATCTATTACAAAGTTGTACGTGTTCTCACCGGTGCCCAACTGCCCTGAAGAAAAGAGGCAATCATTGCCCAAAAGTTTATCATTTTTATCTTTTTCCGACCCCAAATTTGACCCTTTGGGAAACCCGTCAAAGCATCACTATTTTAGCCCGTATTATATATCTTAAGATTTATTGACAAAGATAAACCGGTTGTATAAATTGCCTCAAATGTTTCAAATGACTTAAAATAATATTTAATCGATTGGAACGAAAATATTAATTTTATCCGGATACGGATCGGATAAATATCAAAAAAAGGCCTGTATATTAGGTGCTGACGCTTTTTTAACCAAACCCATTTCCAGAGAGAAAATATTGGCCCGGGTTGAAGATCTCCTGGAGTAATCATTTAAACAAAAAAAAGGACATCCATCGTGACATCATTAAAAAAAAGAAAAATCGGAATTTCCACCAAAACATCCATTATAACCGGCTGTATTGTTCTGCTCCTCCTTGTTGTCGGCAGCATGATTTCCATCAAATTTCAATCCGGTTTTTCAAATGTAATGATCGATACCTATGTCCAGACGCAAGACACGGCACTTAAAGAGTTTGAAAAACACCAAAAAGCATCTCTAGAAGGGATGACAAATGTCATCACTGAAATTACGGGCAGCATTGCCGCACCTTTCATCTACAATTTTGACCAGGATAATCTCAAACTGCTTTTGGCCAGTTTTGTTAAAATAGAAGGGATTATTGCAATCAACACCATTGATTCAGACGGCAACCCGTTTGCTGCCGCCTGGGATGATTCCGGAATTAAAAGCGGGGATGAAGTACCTTCCGATTTTGTTTTAAATAAAGATCTTTCCATCGAACACGATGCGGTTCATGAAAGTGAAACCATCGGTAAAATCATCGTTTTTTATACGGATCAGCTTGTCAAAAAAGAGATTGAACATACAAAAGAAAAAACAAATCAAAGTATTTCAGAATTCAACAATATGGCATCAAACAGTATCAATCGATCCATAACAGCTCAGATGGCGGTATCCGGCGGTATTATCATCTGTTTGATTGTTTCAATTATAGTCTGTCTTCAATTTATCGTGACAAAACCGATTAACAATACGGTTAAAATGATAGAAGATATTGCCCAGGGCAACGGGGATCTTACGAAACGGCTTGAAGTGACGTCAAACGATGAAATCGGTGAACTGGGAAAATGGTTTAATGTGTTTGTAACCAAACTTCAAGGGCTTATAACGGATATATCCGGAAACTCTGAAACCTTGAATCAGTCGTCCATCCAACTGTTGGAAATATCAAAAGAGATGTCCGGCAGCGCCGATCAGATGTCGGAAAAGTCAACGGCAGTGGCGGCATCAGCAGAAGAGATGAGTTCAAATATGTCCTCTGTGGCTGCCGCAGCCGAAGAATCATCCACAAATATCAATATGGTTTCGGCAGCAGCGGAAGAGATGACATCCACCATTAATGAAATTGCTCAAAATACCGAAAAAACAAGAGCGACAAGTAACCAGGCGGTGTTAAAAACAAAATCCGCATCCAACAATATCGGTCAGTTGAGTCAATCCGCCTCGGAAATCAGCAATGTGATTGAAACCATCAACGATATTTCGGATCAGACCAATCTGCTGGCATTAAATGCCACCATTGAAGCAGCAAGAGCCGGTGAAGCCGGAAAGGGGTTTGCCGTGGTTGCCGGTGAAATCAAGGAACTGGCAAGGCAGACGGCTGAAGCCACACTGGAAATAAAAGAAAAAATAGACAATATTCAAAATTCCACACAGGAAACGGTTTCAGAGATAGAAGAAGTAACCGTATCCATCAACGACGTGAATGAGATGATCGATACGGTTGCTGCGGCTGTTGAAGAACAATCCGTAACCACAAAAGAGATAGCATCCAATGTGGCCCAGGCTGCCCAGGGAATCCAGGAGGTAACTCAGAATGTGAGTCAGAGTTCAACTGTATCCCATGAGATTGCAAAGGATATTGCACAGGTCAATCACTCATCAAACGAAATGTCGCAGAACAGTTCTCTTGTCAATTCACGGGCCGACGGACTCAGCCGGTTATCACAGGATCTGAATAAAACGGTAGGGCAGTTTAAAATTTAAACGGAAAGGATTATCTGTTAACAACTTCTTTTTATAATAAAATATATTTGTAAAAGGTTTTTATTTTCCAAAAAGATTAAACCTGTTATGGTCATTTTATAAATGCCACATTTTTTTAAAAGGAGTTCTTGCTTTGGAAGAAAATAATATTGTCCGTTTTGCCGGCCGGATGGATCTGCTTCCCCCGTATCTATTCGGGATGATCAATAAAATGAAAATGGAAAAACGTCGTAGCGGCGATGATGTCATTGATCTAGGTATGGGAAACCCGATGGATGCGACACCGGATGCGGTGATTGAAAAACTGGTTGAAGTGGCACAGGACCCCAAATCCCACCGATATCCGGAAAGCTCGGGCATGCCCCATTTAAAACTGGAAATCGCCAAATATTATGATCGTCATTATGCCATTGATCTGGATGCGGAAAAAGAGACTTATTTTACCATCGGGTCCAAAGAAGGAATCTCCCATCTCTGTCTGGCCATCATGGGCCCTGGGGATTCGGTGCTGGTTCCGGCGCCTGCCTTTCCCATCCATATCTATGCGGCCGTGATTGCAGGGGCCAATGTCATGAAAGTCCCCATTGCCCCGGAAAAAAACTTTTTAGACCGGATCATCAATGTGTGCGAGTCCTGTTACCCCAAACCCAGAGTACTGATGCTCAATTATCCGCATAACCCCACAGGAATCGTGACGGACAGGGACTTTTTCAAAGAGATTGTTAAACTTGCCAAACGATTTAAGTTCATGGTCATAAACGACTTTGCCTATTCAAAGATTACCTTTGACGGATACCAGGCCCCCAGTTTTCTGGAAGTTGAAGGGGCCAAAGATGTGGGGGTTGAATTCGGCTCTTTTTCAAAGTCTTATAACATGGCCGGATGGCGGATCGGTTATTGCGTGGGAAATACAGAAATTGTTCAGGCCCTGGGTAAAATAAAAGGGTATTTTGATTATGGCATATTCTCAGCCATTCAGGTGGCCGGCATTATTGCATTAAGAGATTGTGACGACACCATTCCCGAACTGGCCAATATTTACCAGAACCGAAGAGATGTCCTCTGTTCCGGACTTGATCGATCGGGCTGGGATATGAAAAAACCAAAGGCGGGTATGTTTGTGTGGGCAAAAATTCCCGAGCCTTATAATAAAATGGGATCCATGCAGTTTGCCATCGAACTGATGAACGAGGGGAACGTGGCCGTGGCTCCCGGGGTCGGCTTCAGTGAAGAGGGCGAAGGATATGTCCGGTTAGCCCTGGTTGAAAATGAAGACCGGCTTCGTCAGGCGGTCCGGCAGATGAAAAAGGCCATGGATGCCATGGATATCTGATCATCATCGTTATACGGCCGGTAAGTTCATTACCCGGCCGTTATTAAAGGATAGAACAAAAGGAGGTAATTGGCTTACCTCCTTATTTTTTTCAATTGTTATAACGCGCCGTTTTTTACGATACCTGACAGAGAATAATTTATTAATAATCCAGTGAAGAGACTTCCAGGGCGTGTTTCTGGATAAAGTTTCTTCGGGGTTCCACCTCTTCACCCATGAGAAGCGTAAATATCTCGTCCGCCTTTTCCGCATCTTCAATATCCACCCGGAGCATATTTCGTTTGTCCGGGTTCATGGTGGTCTCCCAGAGCTGGTCGGCATTCATCTCACCCAGACCTTTGTATCGCTGGATATTGACCCCTTTTTTGGCCTCGCCCATTATAAATTCAAAGAGGTTCCGGGTGTTGTCAAACTCAAAGGTCTTTTTTGTTTTTTCATCTGCCTGTTTGGCGGAAATGGAAAAGGGCGGCTTATTAAAATTTTTTATTTTTTCATACCCTTTGAGCATCCGTTTATAATCATTGGTGCCCAGGATCTCCCTTCCCACCCGGAGCAGATACGTATCGTTTTCCTTGTCACGGATATCCATTTCATAGATATTTCGATCCAGATCATATTCAATTTCACCGCAGATATAATCCAGCTTTTCAAGGTCATTGGACAGGGTGATAAAATTCTCTTTTTCCTCAAGAAAAAATTTATCTTTGACCCCGTGATCGATTAATGCCTGGAGCAGATCGGTATCCATATCTCTTTTTTTAAGCAGATTGACCGCATCAAAGTAATCGGCCAGGTTCACCATCAGGGTACAGAACTCTTCTTCCAAAAGGGGGTCGGTGTTGCCGTTCAGAAACAGGTCCTTTTGTCCGCAGACCCGTCTGACCAGATAATTGGAATACTCTTCCTCATTTTTAAGATAGACCCCGTTCTTCCTGGAACCCACCCGAAAGAGCGGGGGTTGGGCAATATATAAAAATCCCTTGTCGACCAGGTCCGGCATCTGCCGGTAAAAAAAGGTTAACAGCAGGGTGCGGATATGGGATCCGTCAACATCGGCATCTGTCATGATGACCACTTTATGATATCGTATTTTTTCAATATCATATTCTTCGCGGCCCACGCCGGTTCCCAGTACCGTGATAATATTTTTAATCTCATCTGATCTTAAGATTTTATCGAACCTTGCTTTTTCAACATTTAAAATTTTACCTTTTAATGGCAGGATAGCCTGAAAACGCCGGTCCCGACCCTGTTTGGCACTGCCGCCCGCAGAATCGCCCTCCACGAGAAACAACTCTCTTTCAGCAGGATCGGCATACTGGCACTCGGCCAGTTTTCCCGGCAGGGTTGAATCCAGCAGGGTTCCTTTTTTCCGGGCCAGCTCCCTTGCCCGTTTGGCCGCATCCCTGGCCCTTGCCGCATCCACTGCCTTGGCAATAATCTTTCTGGCAACATTTGGATTTTCTTCCAAATAGTGCCCCAGTTTCTCGTTCATCAGGGATTCTACAATCCCTTTAATTTCATTGTTTCCAAGCTTGGTTTTGGTCTGGCCTTCAAACTGGGGTTCCATGAGTTTGACCGATATGATAACGGCCAGGCCTTCTCTCATGTCATCTCCGCCGATTTTAATCCCCTGCATGTTTTTCGGCAGGTTTTTTGCCGTATTGATATAAGAGTTCACGGTCCGAGTTAACGCCCCTTTAAACCCGGAGACATGAAACCCGCCCTCAACGGTCCGGATATTGTTGGCATAGGAATACATCTTTTCCTTAAATGTATCATTGTACTGGATCGCCACTTCAATCTGAACATCGTTTTTATCCCCTTCAATATGGATGGGGTCATGGATGGGAACGCAGGAGCGGTTCAAATATTCCACAAAAGAGATAATTCCGCCTTCATATAAAAAATCATCTTTTTCAGCCGACCGCTCGTCTTCGATAATAATTCTGACCCCTTTGTTTAAAAAGGCCAACTCTCTCATGCGTCTGGACAGCACATCATAGATGAACTCGTTTTCATTCATAATTTCAAAATCAGGACTAAATGTTATCTTGGTCCCCTTTTTATCCGTGCTTCCAATGACCTTCAGATCGGTGAGCTTATTTCCTTTGGAATAGGACTGATGGTAGATCTGCCCGTTTTTATAGACTTCCATCACCAGATTTTCAGACAGGGCGTTTACAACGGAAATCCCCACACCGTGAAGCCCGCCGGAAACTTTATAGGAATCCTTGTCAAATTTACCGCCGGCATGAAGTTTGGTCATGACCACCTCACAGGCCGGTTTGTTTTCGGTTTCATGCATCTCCACCGGAATGCCCCGCCCGTTATCTTCAACACTGACCCGCATATCCGGATGAATGGTCACCAAAACCGTATCACAATGGCCGGCCATGGCTTCATCAATGCAGTTATCCACCACTTCATAAACCAGATGGTGAAGCCCTTCAAGATCCACATTTCCAATATACATGGACGGTCTTTTCCGGACCGCTTCCAGGCCTTCCAATATCTTTATGCTGTCTGCATTGTACTCTTTGATCACTTTGTTTTCATTCATGATATATGCATCGCCATTATTACGCAAATTAGGTTGCTGTTATCCAGCCCTTTAATAATACAGGGGCTTTTACTGTCTCTGATATTGATGACCACGATACTCTGGTCGAAAAGGGTGAGTGCATCCAGAAAATATTTGGGGTTAAAAGCACTTTTTATCTCTTCTCCGTCAAAGGAAATCATCATTCTCTCTTTTGATTCACCAATTTCAGGATTGGTGATGGTGACAATGAGTTCGTTGTTTTTAAAGTTCAGGATCACACTTTTATAATCATCCGAAGTCAGTATGGAAATCCGTTTCATCAGGGTTGAAAACATATTTTTGTCCACCTCAAGGGGAATCATGCCCTCGTAATTGATGACCGGTTTATAATCCGGATATTCGCCTTCAAGCAATTTGATCATGATGGATTCATGATCATTTTGAAACACAAAATGGTTGTCCTTCACCCCTATATTGATTTTTTCCTTTGAAGTATCTATAAATTTACTGAGTTCCGACAACCCTTTTTTGGGTATAATAACGCTTTCTTCCGGAAGATCGAGACGGCCTTCATATTCAACCTCATATGAATTCAAGCGTCTGGAATCGGTTGAGACAATCCGAAGTTTATCCGACCCTTGAGTATGAATCTTTTCAATCAAAGATCCCAACACATAGATCCGTTTCTCTTCACCACTGAAATTAACGACGGAAGAGACATCCACCATTTTTTTCATGTCTATGGATTTAAGTTCTATAAAATCGATATTTTCAACAACAGGGGTTTCTGGAAAGTTTTCATAATCAGAAGAGACAATGTGAAAGATACTGTCATTTTCACCGATCTCAATCCATCGGTTTTCTATTTCATTGACATGGATATTATTGTCCGGGTATTCTCGTATAATCTCAAAGAATTTTTTTGAATTGATGGATATTAATCCTTCTTTTTCAACATGGGCTTCGTAGGTGCCTATAAAGACGGTTTCAAGATCATTAGCCGTTATGGTGATCTGTGATCCCATGGCTTTGATAAGAATATCCGATGTAATCGTCAGATTTGTTTTTCTACCGGTGAGCCCCTGAATTTTTGACAGAACATCAATCACATCTTTTTTGTTAAACGAAAATTTCATCTATATTCCTTAAAAGTTTAAAATTATATCCTTAAACTTTTATATTAAATCATTCTATTTATCAATTGTTAAATCAGACTTTATATCCGGATCTGTTTTATTATAAAATAAATATATATAAATAATAATTTTAATAAAATATGTTTAAATGTTCATAACTATTTAACCCTTTAAAATGGTTATTAAAAGTGATCAAATTAATGTTTAGAACCGGTTCGTTTTCAGGATAAAAACAGATTGGTTTTCATATGAAATATTAAGGTGTTTAAAACCGGTCTGTTTTAAACAATTTATGCGCAGTGTTTTAATAGGACTGTATCCAGTTTTTAACATCCTGCAATCCATTTTCATGCCAGTCTTCTGATGTTCTCTGGTCGATATATGTTAAAAAAAGGGTGTCAATAACTTCAAAAATCTTAAATGATAAAAACGCCTTTTCAAGGACCAGCCCTTCCATTTCATCTTCATTTGATGATAGATCCGTCTTTGGCGTTTTGAGTCCTGTAACGTTAAAACTCTCCCCTTTGATGGTGAACTTGTACTCATCCTCATTTATTTTGCAGATCAGATTAATCTGGATTACACAGGCTCCCTTTTTGAGAGCGGTTGTTCCCTCTTCAAGCCCGGCCTGATCACCTTTGATGGAAATTTTTTCAGTTGATTTGTCCCCCAGATTATTTTCAAGGACAATGGCGTTACCCACTTCAAGGGTGATGGTTTCTTTGGCATTGATAAGATGGGTTATATTTTTATCCGTTTCGATCAGGTACCAGATCCAGGTTAAAAAATCGTTGCCTAAAAATTTATATTTATTGTAAGCTGTTGCAATATCAAGCATAAAAATTACCTCGAATAAGATACAGGGACAAGCGCGTCTGCCTGTTCTTTTTTATCATCTGAAAAATCAGACTGAGTTTGGATAATGGTGTAGGGAAACAACCGTATCGGTTTGACATTAAACGATTTTAAAAAATGGGTTTCAAACAACTCATTGGCTGCCTTTTGAGTGGAATAAAAATAGACGATCTTTTCTTCGTAATTCCATAATACATCATAAATGGAAGGGATGGCCGGAATTTTATGCATTAAAACATCAATGACCAGCTCTTTGATTTCCGATTTTTCATTTTTTGAGAGGAAATCCCGTCCGGACGATTCTTTCTTTTTATCCATTTCAATGGCCATATATTTTTGAACCAATTTGGCGGGAATTGATTTTTTATCAATCCTGAGCGAAAAGAGAAAGTAAGTGCCGAACTGAAATGAAAATTTTGAAAAATCAGGGTTATAGGGGCTTTCAACCGGTGCCCATCCGGCAGATACTTCATCGTATTCACTTTCAATTCTGGGAATTGAATATTGGGTCAGCCCCTCTAAAATCCGTTCAACAACTGATCCCTCTATTTCACCGTCAATGTGATACCGGCTGACAGCATGTGTGGAGGATATTAATCCCATAATGTTCCTTTTTATGTTAATTAATGTAGTGTTAAATGTTATACCATGATGGTGGATAATAAATTTAATAAGATTCCTAAATTAGGGAAAAATAAAGGTCTAAAAAAAAACCAACACATTATTTTTATTCGATAATATATATTTTAAATTCGCTTTTTCTCTATCATATTTCCTGAAAAAAAAACAGAAGCGTTCTCTTTGTATCAGAAATAAAAAACTGAAAATAAAAATATTTCAACCGTTTAAAACACAAGTTTTAAAAGAAAAAAAACAGTGTTTATTATTAAGACCACAAATTTAATTTTTTGGTAAGATCATTTTACAAAATAGAATTTAAAACTTTTGATAAGTATCAAGTTTCATTAATTATTTACAAAATTTTTTAAGTATTGTATAGCCGTTAAGTTATATTGGTTTTGAGCATATTATTAATATAAGCGAGGAAAAAACTATGAAAAAAAGAATGCAAACGATTGACGGTAACACCGCCGCAACGCATGTGGCATATGCGATGAGTGAAGTTGCCGCCATTTACCCCATTACTCCATCAAGTCCGCTGGGTGAAATAGCGGATCAGTGGGCTGCCAAGGGGAGAAAGAATATTTTCGGCCAAGTCGTAAATATTAAACAGATGCAATCTGAAGCCGGCGCAGCCGGTGCCGTTCACGGTTCTCTTGCAGCCGGAGCCGTTACCAGCACCTTTACCGCATCCCAGGGGCTGTTGCTCAAAATTCCGAATATGTACAAAATTGCCGGTGAACTTCTTCCCTCTGTATTCCATGTAACCGCTCGCTCCCTCTCCGCACATGCATTGTCTATATTTGGTGACCATCAGGATGTCATGGCAGCCCGTCAGACCGGTTTTGCCATGATGGCCTCAAGTTCGGTGCAGGAAGCTCAGGATCTGGCCCTGATTTCCCATCTGGCAACCATTGAAGGCCGGGTTCCGTTCCTGCATTTTTATGACGGATTCAGAACCAGCCATGAAATTCAGAAAATAGAGATGATCGAATATGAAGAGATGGCATCCTTGCTCAACTATGATGCATTAAGAGAGTTTAGAAACCGTGCAATAAATCCGGAGCATCCGGATACAAGAGGTACGGCCCAGAATCCGGATATTTATTTCCAAGGGCGTGAAGCCTGCAACAAATATTACCAGGCGATTGTTCCCATCGTTAAAAGTTATATGAAAAAAGTGGGGCAGCTCACCGGTCGGAATTATAAACCCTTTGACTACGTGGGACGCCCCGATGCAGACCGGGTAATTGTTGCCATGGGGTCGGGTTGTGAAGCCATAGAAGAGTCCATCACCAAGCTCAATAACGAAGGCGAACGGCTGGGACTGGTTAAAGTGCGTCTCTACCGGCCCTTTGATACGGCAAGTTTCCTTGAAGTCATTCCGTCAACGGTTGATACCCTGTGCGTTCTCGACAGAACCAAAGAACCGGGTGCCATTGGCGAACCGTTATACACAGATGTCTGCACCACATTTATGGAACACGGTGAGGCACCTAAAATTATCGGCGGCCGGTATGGGTTATCCAGTAAAGAGTTTACCCCGAATATGATCAAAGCCGTCTATGACAATATGAAAGCAATTCAGCCCAAAAATCACTTCACCATTGGTATTAACGATGATGTGACCCATACTTCACTGGAAGTGGGTAAAGGATTTAACCCGGCACCAAAAGGAACCATTGAGGCTAAATTCTGGGGTCTGGGTGCGGATGGCACGGTGGGTGCAAATCAAAGCGCCATTGCCATTATCGGTGATAATACGGATAAATATGCCCAGGGATATTTTTCTTATGATTCCAAGAAGTCAGGCGGTTTGACCGTATCTCATTTAAGATTCGGTGATGTTCCCATTCAATCCACCTATCTGATAGATGAATCTGATTTTATCGCGGTCCATAAATCCAATTACGTGGAAATATATGATGTCCTTAAAGGAATCAAAACCGGGGGAACTTTCCTTTTGAATTCTCCCTGGGCGACCATTGAAGCGATGGAAAAATATATCCCCGGAGATGTCAGAAAGACCATCTATGACAAAAAAATCAATTTTTACAATATTGATGCCGTTAAGATTGCCGGTGAGCTGGGGCTGGGCGGCCGTATCAATATGATTATGCAGACCTGTTTTTTCAATCTTGCCAATGTGATTCCGGTTGAAAAAGCCATTGAACTGCTCAAACAGGATATCCAGGATAAATTTGGTAAAAAGGGAGAAAAAATTGTTTCAATGAATATTGAAGCTGTTGATAAAACCCTTGACAACCTGGTTAAAATTGATGTGCCGGAATCCTGGAAAGACGGGGTTGCACCGGTCAAGGACAGAGAGCCTGCCACCGATTTTGTTGACAATGTAATGCATAAAATCAACGCCCAGGGCGGAGATGACCTTCCGGTCAGTGCATTTGCCGTTGACGGTGTCTTTGAACAGGGAACGGCCCGGTATGAAAAACGGGGGGTTGCCATTATGGTGCCGGAATGGATTCCAGACAATTGTATCCAGTGCAACCAGTGTTCCTATGTCTGTCCCCATGCCGCTATTATTCCCATTATTGCAACGGACGAAGAGCTTTCTTCCGCTCCTGATTCCTTTGTTACAATTGATGGAAAGGGCAAAGGCATGGGCGATTACAAAGTCAGACTTCAGGTGAATCCGTACGATTGCCAGGGGTGCGGTAATTGCGCCGATATATGTCCTGCAAAGACCACGGCTCTTGTAATGAAACCGGCTCCCGGACAGGCAGAAGCGGAAGCGGATAATTTTAAATTTTCCAAAGCGGTTCCATACAAAACCGATGTCCTGAAACGGGAAACCCTTAAAGGCAGTCAGCTGTTTCAACCCCTGCTTGAATTCTCCGGTGCCTGCGCCGGTTGCGGTGAAACACCCTATGTTAAACTGATCACCCAGCTCTTTGGTGAAAGAATGACCATTGCCAATGCAACGGGTTGCTCTTCCATCTGGGGCGGGTCTGCACCGTCAACCCCGTATTGTACAAACGCAGACGGCGAAGGTCCGGCATGGGCCAGTTCCTTGTTTGAAGATGCGGCTGAATACGGATACGGTATGATGCTGGCCGTTAATACCCGCCGTGATGCGCTTGCTGTAAAAATGCAGGAAGCCATTGATTCAGGTGTTTCCGGTGAAATAAAAGATGCGTTTGAAGGCTGGATTTCAGGAAAAGATAATACAGCGGAATCGGTTAAGTATTCTGCTCTGCTTAAAACCCTGCTCAAAGACGAAACCGATTGTATCCTTAAACAGATTTACGATGAAAAAGATATATTTGTTAAAAAATCTCACTGGATTTTCGGGGGTGACGGATGGGCCTACGACATCGGATACGGTGGGCTTGATCATGTTCTGGCTTCAGGAGAAGATGTCAATATCCTGGTGATGGATACCGAAGTTTATTCCAACACCGGCGGCCAGTCCTCCAAGGCAACGCCCACGGGTGCCATTGCCAAATACTGCGCATCCGGTAAAAAACTGGGTAAAAAAGATCTGGGCCGCATGATCATGAGCTATGGGTATGTCTACGTGGCGTCTATTTCCATGGGAGCCAACAAGAACCAGACACTGAAAGCAATCCTTGAAGCGGAAAGTTATCCCGGACCGTCTTTGGTTATCTGTTATGCCCCCTGTATCAACCAGGGGATCAGAAAGGGGATGGGGAAAGCCATGGAAGAGGGAAAAC
>JANQML010000406.1 GCA_028280105.1 Desulfobacula sp.
TGGGATCGTTGCCCTGGCCCGGGGGAACATACCGGCCGGAACCCGGATGCCCTGCCCACGGGCAGGAATTTTTACGGTTTCAACCCCGCCAAACTGCCCACGCCCTCTGCCTGGAACCTGGGTAAAAAGGCGGCCCGGCAGATCATAGACAACCACATCATCAAGCACGGCGCCTTTCCCCAAAAAGTGGCCGTGGTGCTCTGGGCCACGGAAACGCTTCGAAACGAAGGGGTGAATGAATCCACCATCCTCTATCTGATCGGTGCCCGGCCCCGGTGGTCCAAGACCGGCCGGGTTCTCGGTATTGAAGTGATCAAGGGGGATGCGCTGAATCGCCCCAGAATCGATGTGATGATCAATGCCTCGGGCCTGTACCGGGATCTCTTTCCTGAAAAAATCCTCTACCTGGACGAGGCCATCCGCCTGGCCGAAAGGCAGACCGATGTGGAGAATCTCATCGCCCGGAATTCGGCCCGGACCCGGACCCGGCTCATTGAGCAGGGCATGGACCCTCAAGAGGCAGAAGAGATGTCCCGGTTCCGGATCTTTTCAGAACCACCGGGTGCATACGGAACCGGTGTCGGTGACATGGCATCGGGATCATCCAAATGGGAGAATGAGGATCAGGTGGTTGACGTCTTTCAAAACAGGATGGGATTTGCCTTTGGCCAAAGTGCATCGGGCAAGCAATGGGGGGTCAAGGCCAAGCCCCTTTTAAAAGAGCAGCTCTCCCAGGTGGATGTGGCGGTTCATTCCCGGTCTTCCAATATATACGGCCTGCTGGATAATGATGATATGTTCCAATACCTGGGCGGGTTGTCCATGGCCGTCCGCAAGGAATCCGGAAACGCGCCGGAAACCCTGATCACCCATCAGCAATACAAAAACCGGATCAGGGTGGAAGATACGGGCAAGGCACTGGGCCGTGAAATGCGGACCCGGTACCTGAACCCCAAATGGATCGAGGGGATGAAATCCGAGGACTATGCCGGTGCCAATGCCATGTCCAATTTTGTGGAATACCTCTGGGGATGGAACATGACCACACCGGAAAAGGTGGACGCCGACAAGTGGCAGCAAACCTACGAAGTCTACGTAAAAGACAAATATGGGCTTGAACTCACCGAGTTTTTTAACGAGGCTTCTCCTTGGGCCATTCAATCCATGACCGGCCGCATGCTGGAAACCACCCGGAAGGGATATTGGAACCCCGATCAAGACGTTATTGAAACCCTGGCAGCCGAATATGCAAAAAGTGTTATCACCAAGGGAGTGGCCTGTTGCGACCACACCTGCAACAACCCCATGCTCAACCAGATGGTGGTTTCCATTATTTCACTGCCCGGGGTGTTAAGCCCGGAAATGGCGGCCCGGTTTAAGATGGCCGTTGAACAGATGGCTCAAAAAACCCTTGAAGAACAGATTGAAGACCGTAAAAAACTGCTTGAAAAACTGGCCGGCCCGGGTCCGGACAGGCAGCGCCCAAATGAAACAAAACCAGATGAGACAAAACAAGACAAAACAAAACCGGATGAAATGAAACAGGCGGATTCCAGTCCGTCCGAAACCGCTGAACCGGACGGCAAAGAGACGATTGAAGGGTATAAGATGGAAAAAATAGAACAGCCGGACGACACCACCCAGATGACATCCTCGGGTATCGAGTGGATGGCCGTTATCGGGGTGTTGTTTATTATCGTTCTTTTTACCCTGGGTGTCAGGAGAGGACAGCATTAGACCGGATATTTCATGACAATCCAAGTAAAATCGATTCGTGAAATATCCGTGTTAGGCCCGGTTTTTCCGGTTCAACACCCCGGGGAACCATCCTTTAATCCGGCCGGTTAACAGGCGGCAACCTGTGGTTCCGTCAACCAAAATCAAATTAAGGAGGAAACTATGTCCCTTGTCCAGAAGATCGTTATTGCCGGTTTTTTAGCCTTTGCCACCGGCAGCCTGGCACACGGCATCGGCAGTGACCACACTCACACCGACAATGAACCGGGTATTGAAACCGCCCAGGTCTGGCTTGAACTGGTGGATCTTAAAAAATATGCCGCATCTTGGCAGACGGCGGCCCCGGTTTTCAAAACAGCCATTACCTCCGAGCAGTGGGAGGCAACCGTTAAAAACGTCAGGGAACCCCTGGGTGATCTGATCAAAAGAAGTCTTTACCATGACAGATTCACCACCACCATGGCTGGAATGCCCGATGGTGAATACCTGATCCTGCGGTTTGTTACCAGGTATGCAAACAAAAAAAGTGCAGTGGAAACGGTGACGGTGATGAAAGATGAGACCGATACATGGCGGGTTGCCGGATATTTTATAAAATAATCCATACGGCGAAAAACCATCTGAAACGCCTTGTTTTAATCTCCGTTCTGGCAGCCGGCAGCCTGGCCTGGAGTTCGGGCTGGGGGGAAATTGAAGCGGCGGAAACCGGCATCCAGGAATTGGAAAACACCGTTTATCTGGAATTTCTGGAGCTGAAAAAAGAGAAGAACGGCCAGGTCTCCCAGGCATCTGCCATCCGTCTGCCCGACCCGCATCCGCGCCACCGCGCAGGCCCGGGCCAAAAACCAGGCCAAAAACCGGGCCAAACACCGGCGGCTGAAATAAAGATCCTGTTCCGGGAAAACCAAAACCCTGAATGGTATTTTGTTCCCGTAACCGGCACCACCTTTTCCATCCGTGCGGACCGGTACAGCCATATCCGGCTTTTTGTCGTTGTTTCAGACCCGTCTGCCACCCATGTGATTCATACCGATCTGATGCTGTTCGGCAAATCCGGCACCCCGGCCCAAAGACACCCGGCATCCCCATCCGATGCCGCCCGATTAACATCTTTTCCACAGATCCGGCTGATGGATGCACAAAATTATTACTGGCACGAAACCGGGGTGCCCCTGACCTTTTACCTGCACCCCAAAGATACGGATTCTCCGGATGCGGATACGCGCTTACCCGGCCTGAACGTACGGTCAAAAGGATTTAAAGACCCGGGAGCTAATCCGCTGGAACCGGATGGCGAAAAGCCTGCCCACTTTGTCTATACCCCGCCCCATGACCCGTATCTCAGGCAGGCCGGCAGCACGGCCGCACGCCAGGATTTGATTTTCACCCGCATCCGCCGGAACCATATCCCGTATCATCTGACATACGTACTGCAGGTTCACCGGTCCCGGCATGCCCATGATGATCACAGGACCGGCTTTGCCGTCCTGGGTATCAGCCTGCTGGTCTTTACCGGCATGATATTAATCAAAAGGAGGAGACCATGGTGGAGCGCGTCCGGCTGATCTGCCAGCACCTCTCCTTTTTGTTCTTCATGTACGGGGGACGGTTCGGCCTCCACCTGGGCAACTCGGTCCCCTGCCTCTCCTGCCCCTTTGTAACCGGCTGTGCCGGTCATTGTTACCTGATGGTCATGCAGCGCAGTTCGGTGGGATTCCAGACCTCTTTTGAAATGATTTTTTCCGCCGGTGTGGTCCACATCCTGTGGCCGCTGGTTCTCTTCCTGCTCTTCTTTCTCCCCTTGTCCAAGCTCTGGTGTGCATGGCTCTGTCCGTTCTGCCTGTTCCAGGACTGGGTCACCCTGATCCGTAAAAAACTGGGAATCCGGCAGCTGATCTGGACCCGGAACACCCGGACCCGTATCAGACCCGTCAAATACATTCTGCTGGCATTGTTAATAGTTATCCCGTTGGCCATCGCCAACTTCGGCCTCCACCCGGACTGGGGCCTGCCCTTTTGCCAGATCTGTCCGGCCAGACCCATCCTCCCGCTTTTTGCCGGCAGTTTTGAATACTTTCACATCGATATGACCAACAGCGTCACCCTGGGATTTACCCTTACCGCCATGATACTCACGGCGGGTTTCCTGGTGGGGATATTTTTTAAGGAACGGTTTTTCTGCCTCTTCTGCCCCATGCTGGCACTGATGAACCTGTTTAAGCGATTCAGCCCGGTCCGGCTTGAAAAAAAGGGAATCGCCTGCACCGGATGCGGCAATTGCGAACGCATGTGCCCGGTGGATATCCCCGAGGTCCACCTTGAAAGGAAAAACAGGGATGTATTGACCCAGGATTGCATGGGATGCATGACCTGTGCCGAATCCTGCCCCGGCCATGAGGTTCTGACGTATAAATGGTTCGGCATCCCCCTCTTTTCATCTTCAACCCAATACCTGTCCCGAAAATGGAGTAAAAAATAATGGCTTCGAATCCCCGCCTTGCCCGCCTCCGGGAAAAGACCCGGACCCTGATGCAACAGGAGTATGAGGATACAATCAACCGGATCGAACAGCGGCCCGATTACACCTCGGCCCTGGACCCGTTTCTTCAAACTCTTAAACTGACCCTCTCCCTGCCGTCATTCCTGGAAGCCGTTTCCGAAAAGGTGATCCTGACCCTGTGTAAACAGGCACCGCCGGAACTCTTTCATGCGGCCGGGTGCCGGCCGTTTAAACTGGCATGCGGGTCTCATACTGCCGGGAATATGGCACCGGGTCATCTGCCCGCACTGACCTGTCCCATGATCAAAAGCCTCTCCGGCTTTCTCAACGCAGAGCCACCCGGTAAAAGAGACCCGCTGGGATGCGTCATTCCCACCACCTGCGACTGGGCGACCCGGTTCAGTGAGCTTTCGGATCTTCATAAAAAGGCGGATATTTTATTCTTAGACCTTCCCCGGCTGCGGGAAGACGAACAGGCCTCCCAAAAATGGCTGGGGGAGATCAAGCGGTTTAAATCGTGGCTCGAAAAAACAACCGGGCAGACAATCCCCCCCAAGCGGCTGTTAAACAGCATCCAGATATATAACCGGGCCTGTGGATTGTTCGCCCGCCTCATCGAGTTAAGGCGAGACGGCCAGGTGCCGGGCATCCATTTCGCTCTGATCATGAACGCCATGCCCTACCAGGATATTGAATTCTGGATGGAACAGACATCCGCTTATATTTTAGACCGCCCCAAACCCGGGATGGAAAAGCCCCCTGTATTTTTAACCGGAAGCCCCATTGTCTTTCCCAACCTCAAGCTGCTCCAATTGATTGAAAATGCCGGCATGGCAATCGTTGCCGATGATCTGTGTACCCTGGAACGATCGTTTTCCGGCCCCCTACCCTATGAGGATCCATCCGAGTACGCCCTGCTAAAGGCCCTTTCACAAAAGCACCACAAAGCGTGCACCTGCCCCACCTCTGCCGATAACCACCGGCGGTTCAACACCATGACCGGCACGCTGGCCCAAACCCGGATCAAGGGCATTATCTTTCATGTACTCAAAGGCTGCCACCCCTTTGACATGGAATCGGGTATCATTGAAAAACAGCTCAAACAAAAGGGGTACCGGTTCCTGAAAATCGAAACCGATTATGTAAAAGAAGATGAACAGACCCTTGTCACCCGCTTAGACGCGTTCAGGCAAACCTTAAGGAGTAAAACATGAAAATCGGCATTGACGTGGGCAGCACAGGAATTAAAGTGGTCTTTTTTAAAGACCCCGCCATTGTCTGGCAGCAGGTCACACCCACCAAACCCGGCCAGGCCGGCCTGGTTCAAACCCTTATTGACCAGGGGTTGGCTGCCACCGGAACCCTGAAAAACGACATAGAAAAGATATCTGTCACCGGATACGGCAGGCACCTGATCCCCTCGTCGGACAGGATTGTGGATGAAATCTCGGCCAATGCCGCCGGTATCCACCGCCTGTCCGGGGGGACGGCCCGGACCCTGATCAACATCGGCGGCCAGGATGTCAAAATTATCACACTTACGGATCAGGGACAGGTATCGGATTTCCGGATGAACGATAAATGTGCCGCCGGTACAGGGCGTTTCTTTGAGATTGCCGCCACGATCCTGGATACCCCGCTTGATGCGTTTTACACCGAAGACACGGTTGAACCGGTCAATATCAATTCCACATGCGCGGTGTTTGCCGAATCTGAAATTATCTCCCTTCTGGCCAAAGGCGTTAACAAACAGAGCATCATCAAAGGGATCAACCATGCCGTGGCCAACCGCATCGCCAGGCTGGCCGGAAACGGGCTCATGGAGGAAAAGGTATACATTGACGGCGGTCCGGCTCAAAACAAAGGCCTGATAGAGAGTCTGGAAGATGCGTTGATGTGCGATATAAACGTTACGGATTCGCCCCAGTTCACGGTTGCCTTCGGTGCCCTGCTCACCGGCTGATCCGGTATCCGTCCTTGTGTATTCAAGAGAATGTTTTCCGGATCTGCCCCCTTTTTCAGTCAGGCCCCACATTTCGCTTGTGAATACCATCAGATTTTGTAAAATAGATGATCTTTCATGAATAAACCGACACCCGACATATTTAACACACCAAAGAGGAGCCTGGTATGATTTCCCGAATTTACAGATATCTTTTGTTTGCATTTTTAATACCCCTTGTTCTCACATCCGCACCATGGGCGGAATCCGGTAAAAAACCCGTTATCGTGACATCCACCACCCAGATTGCCGATTTTGCAAGACAGATCGCCGGCGACCAGGCCGTTGTCAAGAGTATTCTGGCGCCCGGTGCCGATCCCCATACCTATAATGTCACCCCCAATGATGTTCAAATGGTGCTGGATGCCGATCTTTGCATTGAAAACGGGTTACACCTGGAAGGAAAAAGCTGGATGGCAACCCTGGCAAAAGACGCCGGCAAACCGCTGGTAACCGCCACCCAGGGCATCCAGAAGCTTGTCATCGACAGTGACGGAGAGTCGATTCCGGATCCCCACGCCTGGTTTTCCCCGAGAAATGCAGCGGTTTACGTAAACAACATCATCAAAGGGATCATCCGGTTGGATCCGCAGAACGAAGCAACCTACCAGGCACGGGCAACCCTTTTTCTGCAGCAGCTGCGGGTACTGGACGCGTGGATCCGGGAACAGATGAGCCAGATCCCCACCCACAGGCGAATCCTGGTAACCACCCATGATGCATTCAATTATTTTTGCCGGGAGTACAAACTAAACGAAAATAACAATTTTCTCTCCATTGCCCCGGTGGGGTGGTCCACCGGCGCGGAAGTCGGTGGCGGCATCACACCGGAGCGCCGCCGGAAAGTCATTCAGTCCATCAAAGAGTCGGGTGCCCCGGCCATCTTTGTGGAGACCAGCATCAATCCGAAACAGATCAGGGAAATCGCCAAAGAAACCGGGGTTAAAATCGGCGGTGAACTCTACTCCGATTCCATGGGCCCGGAAGGATCGGCCGGTGAAACCTATATCGGCATGATGCGTGAAAACACCCTTCTCATTGTAAACGCCCTTAAATAGGTTTTTTTATGCGTTTTTTGCTGAGTATCCTCATCTGGGTTCTCTTTGTGGGCGGTTTATGGGCATATACCTGGCACCGGGATGCCGGGTTTCCCACCGGTCCCTCTCAAAGCAGGCCGGTGGAAACCCTTGCCGGTGACTTTTCATTGGAAATCACCCCGACCTTTTCAATTGAACCGGATCCCTTTGCCCTGCAATCGGAAACCCGGGAGGCCCCTTCCCTGGAACTCAGCTTGAACGGCAGGGCCATTGAAACAGCACCCGAAACCCTGAGCCGGGGAAAGACAATTCAGATTCACGATCTTTCCGGCCTCCAGGCCGGCTTTAACGAAATATACGTCAAGGCCAGTCCGCCGGTAACGGAAAACATGCTGGCCCATGGTGTGAGAATAACGGTTCTGGACCAGGGGGTCGCCCTAGTTGACCAGACCGTCTGGGGAGGCCGGGGTGCCCTGGTATCCGGGACTGTCAGCTTTAAACTGGAATCGGCAACAAAGGAGGATCATGACCACTGACCCGCCTTTTGCCATCGCCGTTGAACACCTGACCGTCAGCTACAATGCCCGTCCGGCCCTTCTCGATGTCAGCGTAAACATCGAAACCGACCGGCTGATCGGTATTATCGGGCCCAACGGCGCCGGAAAATCAACATTTATCAAAGCGGTTCTCGGATTTGTCAAACCCGATCTCGGGACGGTTCGCATCAAGGGAATCAACGTGCAGAATGCCAAAGGCCAGGTCGCTTACGTGCCCCAGCGCGGTGCCGTTGACTGGGATTTTCCCATCACGGTGAAAGAGGTGGCACTGATGGGGAGATACCAGCAGATCCCCTGGTATGCCTCCCCTAAGAAAAAAGACTGGGATATCGCCGAGGAAGCCCTTCAAATGGTTCGGATGGAAGAATTTTCAAACCGGCAGATCGGCGAACTTTCCGGGGGGCAGCAACAGCGGGTCTTCATGGCAAGGGCCCTTGCCCAGGGCAGTGATATTTTACTGCTGGACGAACCCTTTGCCGGTGTGGATGCAGCCACCGAACGGGCCATCCTCGATGTGCTGGAGCGGGCGAAAAAATCGGGAAAAACCCTGGTGGTTGTCCACCACGACCTGTCCACTGCGGCGGAATATTTTGATAAACTCCTGCTCATCAAGCAGCGGCTTTATGCCTATGGCAGCCCGGGCGAAGTCATCCGCGAGGATCTACTCAGCCAGGTCTATGAAGGGCGGTTAAGAATTTTCAGCGATGTCATCAAAAAAGAGGGAAACCCATGATCGATCTGTTTATCGCCCCTCTGACGGAAACCTATTTTCAAAAGGCATTGATCGGCGGCTCCATTGTCGCCGTTGTGGCTGCCGTTGTCGGATGCCTTGTGGTGCTCCGGCGGATGGCTTTTTTAGGTGACGCCCTTGCCCATGCCATGATCGCGGGAGTGGCCGGCGGTTATCTGGTCATGAAACTTTTATTCGGGCTGGAGGCTCATGCCCCGGGCATGCTTCTGGGCTCACTGATTGCAGCGGTCTTAACCGTTGCCCTCATCAGCTTTGTCTCCCGCATCTCCCGGATAAAAGAGGACACGGCCATCGGCATCATGTACACGGGTATCTTTGCCCTAGGCGTGGTTGCGGTTTCCATCTTTCGCCACTACATCCACATCGATCTGATGCATTTTATCATGGGAGACATCCTGGGGGTGGCAGATACGGATCTGTGGGTCAGCGCATTTGTGGCAGCCGCCGTTCTGACCATACTCATCTTTTTCTTCCGGCACTTTCAGCTCGCCACATTTGATCCGGTCATGGCCGCCTCCATCGGCATGCCCGTGGTTCTCCTGGAATACCTGCTCACCACCTGTGTCTCGCTTGTGGTTGTCAGTGCTGTGAGCATGGTCGGGGTCATCCTGGTGGTGGGTCTGCTCATCACCCCGGCCGCAACCGCCTATCTGCTGAGCGACCGGCTGGATAAAATGATGATGCTGGCCGCCCTGTTCGGTGTCACAAGTGTGATCGGCGGACTCTATCTATGCGTATGGCTGGATTCGGCAGGAGGCGGCGCCATTATGCTCTTCTGTACATTCCAGTTTCTGGTGGTGCTCACCGTGGCTCCCAAATACGGACTTCTGGCCCGGTTCATCCGCATGCGCAACCTGGTTCCCCAGCAACTGGTCGAAGATACCCTCACCACGATACTCCGGTATGACAAACCGACCCCGGTTTCTGTGATTCAACAATATGTCAGCCCGGGCAAATGGCAGGATAAACTGCTGAAACGAATGGTCAAAGACGGCATGCTGTTAAAGACGGAATCCGGTTTTTCCCTGACAGATGAAGGGATCAAAGAGGCAAATAAGGTGCTTCGGGCCCACCGGCTCTGGGAGACCTACCTGGAGAGTATCGGCACCCCGGTAAAAGAGGTTCATACCACTGCTCAGCAGCTTGAGCATCTTAACGAACCGGACACGGTTGACTATTTGAACAAAAAGCTCGGCTGTCCGAAAACCGACCCCCACGGCAAAAAAATTCCAAATGAAATATAGTTAAGGTTCCATACCGGATAGATTCATCCGCAATTCTGCCATTCATGGATTGAGAGGATGAACCTATACTGCTTTACGCTGGATCTGTAGAACTTAATCCGTTTTCCAGCGCTTTAATCCTCTTTTTCAGGGAAACGGTAAGGACAATGCTTTTTCAGGCTGCAATAGTTGCAGGTGCTGTCCACATGTGATTTTGAATAACCCGGCCCCAGCCCCACCAGAAATGCCAGGGAATATCTGGGAATGAGAAGAGATGACCCGGTAAGGGTTACGCCCACCTGCTCCAGGTCCAGGAGGGAACAGAGCCGGGATTGTCCCTGTGCCGGCCATCCTGGAAGGGTGCCGGGAGATAATGCCGGTCCCACACCCCATCCTTTTTCAGCAGCCCTGGCTTCGATCCGGGTTTTCAGGTACAGGGCGGTATTGTCCAGAGCGGCAAATGCGGCACAATTCAAAAGATAGCCCTCTAAAGAGCCGTTTTTATCCTGCAGATTATTCACTGCGCTTTCAAGGGCCGGCCCCAGGGTAACCAGTCCCACTGCAGCTTCCACGGCATTTTCCAGCAGATGGACCATGGGGCCGATGTTAAGAGAAGCCCCGTCGAGATCCACATGCCTCCCAACGGTCCGTGCAGAAAAATAACGATAGACAATTGCCGGTTCGGACAACCTGACCGCCTTGTCTGCCGCCCGGGCAGCTTCTGCGACAATCATGGGATGTCCGGTGTTCCCTTCACTTCGGAGCAGGGTTTCGGTTTTTACATGAATGGGAATATCGCGGTATACCGGCATTAACTTCTCTTTAAGGTGCCTGGCGGTCCCTGATGAGCTCGGCGTCCAGTTTTTTCCCGGCAGAATACATAAAGAACCGGTCATGATTTTCAATCAGATCCATCAGCTCAGGCAGGCCCTGTAAAGAACCGGGTTCCAGAATATAGGAGCATAGGGCCGTCACAGGAAAGCCTTTGAGCATCCGGTGCATGGCAGACTCAAATTGAATAAGACCCTCATGGGTGCTGCAGCAGGTAAAACTGGGTGAACCGGATCCGATTAACCCCTGATACCCCAGGGCAACGGATTGGGATGCCTCTTTATACCAGACCCTTGCAGCAGCTACCGGTCCCAGCCGGTCACAGGTTTCACTCAGATCTATCACCACCAGATCGCCGTTCCCCTCCATTTTGGCAACCGGTAAACCTGAGTCTTCAAGGTCCTGTCTGAAATCATCCGGGTCCTGCCACCAGCAGCCTTTGAGCAGCCGGTATGTCCCGGCCGGTGCTGAAAGAAAAAAGGTCCGTTCAAAATCTGTAAATTCTGTCTGATTCCGGAATATTCCAAGAACATGGCCTGGTGCTAAAAACTCCACTGAATGCCCTTTGGCCATGGCATTGGCACCAGTTTCCTTTTCTAAAAAACGATCCAGCTTTTCACTGTTGATACGCCAGTCTTTTCCCAGTTTAACAGCAGGTAAGAGTCCGCTTCGACACATTTTGTAAATCGTATTTGTGTGAACCTTAAGTAATTCAGCTGTTTCCTGTACGGTTAAATAATTCATTTATATTTCCGGCAACCGCTGATCAGCGATTTTTTTTAGTAATTATTGGGGATGAGTATGTCAAAAAAACCGATTTTCGTCAAGCTAACATGTGTGCACTTATTTTAACTTATTTTAACACTTGACAACATTTAACAACAATGACATCATTTCTTTAATTAAATTGCTTTTTTTAAACACAGGACAAATCAGCAAGGAGGTGTCAATGCCAAGCAATGAAAAAATAACCGCTATCCGGAACGCCGTTGTGGCCCTGTCTGTTCCGGATACCGAAAAAAGCACTCGGGATGCACTGGAAAGCGGTGCAGATCCCTATGAGATCATTGAGGACGGATTGGCTGCCGGCCTGACAGAAGTCGGAGACAAGTGGTTCAGAAAAGAGCTGTTTATCAGCCATGTGCTGGTTGCCGCCAAAGCGGTTAGCGCCGGACAGGAACTGGTTGAAAAAAAACTGGTGGGCAAAAAACACCAATACAAGGCAAGTATTGTCCTGGGAACGCCCAAAGGCGACCTGCACGACATCGGTAAAAACCTTGTGGCATTGATGCTGAAGGCCGGCGGATTTGAGGTCTTTGATCTGGGTGTGGATGTTGACCCCCAAACGTTTATCGAAAAAGCCAAAGAGGTCGATGCCGATCTAATCGGGATGTCCCTGATCATGAGTGTCTGTCTGGACCAGATGGAGGCGGTCTGCCATCTGGCAAAAGAGAATGGTCTCCGGGCCAAAACCATCATCGGCGGACCCGCGACAAGCGATAAGGTCGCCGGAGAAATCGGTGCGGATGCGTATGGGGGATTTGATGCAGTCACCGGTGTAAAAACAGCCAAAGAGCTCATCGGTATCAGCTGAATCCGGTTGATTATGCTTAATGTTTAAAAAAAAAGAGAGGTGACGATATGTCCACAATGAATTCCCTGGAAAGAGTGGTCGCTGCAATAAAGATGGAAAAACCCGACCGGGTCCCTGTAACCCCCCTTGTCATCTCGCGTGCCCTCCGGGTACTCGGGTATACAACGGATCAATGCCTGTACAATCCTGATAAAATGGCTGAATCCAAAGTGGCTGCCTCGCTAAAATTCGACGATGATTCTGTTGTGGCCGGTACGGACCTGTTTGTTGAGGCCGAGTGTATGGGGTCAAAGGTCACGGTGTATGAGCATACTCCGGTGGTGACGGAATATTTCCTTAAAGACAGAAAAGACATTGATAAATTAAAAGTGCCGGATCCGGCATCAGACGGCCGGATGCCCTTTGTCTGCAAGGAGATTGAACTGATCAAGCAAAAGATCGGGGATACCCGGGTGGTGGTACCGGTAACCGGGGGTCCGGTGACCCAGGCCAGTCAGTTATACGGACCGGAACAACTGCTGATCGCCATGATTGAAGATCCGGACTGGGTGCACCGGCTGCTGAGGATCTGTACCGATGCGAGCCTGGCCTACTGGAATGCATTGATCAAAGCCGGCGCCCACGCCATTGTTTTACTGGAGCCCTTTTCCGCCAATACGATTCTCTCCCCGGACCAGTACGAGGAATTCACCGCTCCCTATTGCAAAGAGATATTTGAAAACTCATGGTCCCAGGGCGTGGTGGGGATTAACCATATCTGCGCAGATACCTCTATGATATGGGATAAAATGGCCGGTGTAGGGGCCCTGGGCCTGCAGCTGGATCATGTGATTGACATCGGGGAAGCCAAAAAAACCGTGGGCCATAAAATCTGTATATCCGGCAATGTCCATCCCGTGGATTACATGGCGTTTTCAACACCGGAAAAGGTCTATTGGAAATCGCGGGAAGTTATCGAAAAAGCAGCCCATGGGTCGGGCTTTGTCCTGGGCTCCGGATGCGACCTCAACCCCAATACACCGGAGGAGAACATCTTTGCCATGGTTCAGGCAGGCAAAGATGCGGTTTACAACGATGATCTCACCATTGAGTTTGTCAGAGAATCCTACCCGAAAGTTGATGCGTAAAAATGGCCCTGATATCCTGTCAAAAGATTATTGCGGTTTACGGTTTCCTGGGATCGGGAAAAACCACGGTGATGATGGCCCTGGCACGGGACATCGTGGCCGGCGGACATCGCGCCGCAGTGGTGGTGAATGAGGCCGGTGATGTGCCGGTGGACGGCAAGTGGCTGATGACAAGCGGCCTGCCGGTTAAAGAGATCTTCGGCGGCTGTATCTGCTGCAGTGTGATGGGTGATTTTATTACCACCCTGCGTGCGTTGACCAAGGAGCCGTCCCTGGACACCATATTGATCGAACCGTCCGGTATGGCCGATGCCCCGCAATTGTTCGGTTCGATTGAAAAGCATATTGGGCTGCCGGTGCTCAAAGTACTGGTTCTGGATGCCCCCCGGCTGTCTTTGCTCCTTAAAGCGGCAGCCCTGTTGATCCGGAGCCAGCTGGAAGCGGCCGATATCATTCTGCTAAACAAAACCGATACCCTGACACCGGATCAGCTTGCGGAAACCCGGCATATGATTCCCCGGCAGCAAAACACCCCTGCAATTTTAGACACAGCCGCGGCAAACGGTTTGCCGGTGGCGTTGATAGAGGACATCCTTAAATGAACTTTAACAACCTGTCTTACTATTGGTCCATTGACAGCTGCCGTGCCGAACCCGGGGAAGTGGTTCAGGCCCTGATTTCCGCCATTGCCAAATATCTGCCGGACAAGAGCCTGGGCCACGTCAAGGGATACGCCGTTTTTGAAGACGGGACCGTTTTCGGTTCATCCACCCTGATCCCGCCGGAAGTCACCCTGCATCAGGAGGGTAACTACCGGGGCGGCGGCATTGAGGTCTACATGACCTTGATTTTTTCAGGCCTGGAGATCGGCACCCTGCGGCATGCATTGGAAAAGGCAACCGAACAGGAAGCCCTGGGTAAAAACTGGACAATTGTTGACAAGGGAGAAAAAACCCATGAACGTTAAAAATGTTTGCGGTGTTCCCATGGGGGGGCTGCCCGGGGAATCACCGGCCCTGCTGGTGGGCAGCATGTTTTTTGACCGGCAAAAGCTGGTCAAGGATGCCAAAACCGGCCGATTTGATCATACAGCCGCCATAAAGCTGTTGAAGCTGCAGGACAGATGGTCCGAAACCACCGGGAATCCGGCCTGTGTTGATGTTATCGGTTCCACACCCGATGCCATCCGCCGCTATCTTGATTTTACCATCGAACACTTTGACGGGCCGATCATGGTTGACGGCTCAGATGCGGATGTGAAAATCGCGGGTGTCCGGCACATGGCCGAATGCAATATGATACACCGGACGATTTATAACAGCATATCGCCTGAAACCGTTGAAGACGAGTTTGAAGCCATAGCCGAATGCGGTGTCAAATCAGCCGTCATCCTGGCTGTCAGCAGTACGGACTTTTCCACGGACGGAAAAATAGACCTCCTGGAAAAACCGGACGGTTTGATTGCCAAAGCCAACGCCTGCGGCATTGACAACTGCATGGTGGACCCCGGGGTCATTGACCTTTTGTCCGTTGGTACGGTCAAATCCGTTATGGCCGCCGTCAAAGAAATGGGCCATTTTACCGGCAGCGCACCCCACAACGCCATGGGAACCTGGCCCGGCTTAAATGAAAAGCTGGGCACTGATTTCAGAAAACCGGCCACTGCCGTATTAAATGCGCTTCCTATTGCCTGGGGAGCCGATTTTGTTATTTACGGGCCGTTAAACCTGTCACCGGTGGTTTTCCCAGCAGCTGCCATGGTGGATGTGATTCTGTCCCAGGCGCTCATGGAGGCCGGACAGGTACCGGACAGCAGCCACCCCATGTTTAAAATTGCATGAAAACCACTGCTGAAATCATTATTCAGCCCCAGGGCAAACGCCTTAAAACATATGGTAAAAAAAACCTTTTCCTCCATCTGGCAGAGGCCGGTATCCCCATTCAGCAGGCCTGCGGGGGACAGGGAACCTGCGGCAAATGCCGGGTTCAGATGACAGGCACCCCTGCTGTTCCCGTGTCCGAACTGGATACGAAATTTCTCTCCAAAAAAGAGATTGCCGAAGGCTTAAGGCTGGCCTGCGGGGTCACCCCCCGTGACGGTGGCATATATGAACTTACGTTGCCAACCCATGGTCCTGCTGTTAAACCCCAATTGGAAAAAGAGGTATTTCCAACCGATCCCTGGCCCGGGACAGAGGCCTTTGATGGCGTAATGGCCATTGACTTCGGAACCACCACCGTATCGGGACATCTTTTGGATCCCTTCACCGGCCGGGTGGTCTGCTCAGCCGATACCGGCAATCGGCAGGATGGTTTTGGCGCCGATGTTGTCAGCCGCCTGGCATATGCCTCCCATGGCGGCAAGGCGGCACGCCGCCGCTTAAAATCCATGGCAATGGAAAGCCTGGAAAAGGTGGCAACCGCATTGACAAAGGGCAACAAAAAGATCCGGCATATCGTGGCGGTGATGAATACAGCCATGGAATCCTTACTTTTGAACTGGGACCCGGACGGCATCGGGCGGTCCCCGGTTCAACCCGAGACAGATGAGGCGGTCCATTTTCAATTTCAACTCGCGGGCCGGACAAGTGGTCTCAACGATGTATGGATGCACCTACCGGCCATTATCGGCGGATTTGTAGGGTCAGACACGGTTGCCGCCCTGCTGGCGGCTGGACAATTGAACTGCCGGCAGCCTTACCTGCTGGTGGATATCGGAACCAACGCTGAAGTGGCACTGGTCACTGATTCCGGGATTTCAGCCTGTTCCACCGCGGCCGGCCCGGCCTTTGAAGGCGGGGGAATCCGGTTCGGGATGCGGGCCGTTGACGGTGCTGTTTCCCGTGTTGCAGTGGAACCGGACCGGCTTTACATTGAGGTGATCGGCAATGAAGCGGCAAAAGGCATTGCCGGATCGGGCCTGATCAGCCTCGTGGGAGGGCTTTTACGGATCAATGCCCTGGACCGGTTCGGGGTTATCTGCCCGGAACGGCTTCCCCGGGGCAGGTTCGGCACAGGGGATCATGGCCGATACATCCGCCTTACCCGGGAAGTATCGGTCAGTGAGGACGACATCCAGCAGTTGATCCTGGCCAAGGCATCTGTCAGAGCCGGAGCAGAGGTGCTGCTGATGAAAGCCGGTGTCTCCCCAGATGACCTCAACCATGTTGTATTGTGCGGCACCTTTTCCAACGGCCTCAAAACCGAAGATATCCTTGCCACCGGCCTTATCCCTGCCGTAGCGCCCGGAAAAATCATCATCAGGGGAAGTGCTGCCGCCGAAGGCGCCTGTATGATGGCCTGTTCACAGGAAACGTTTGAAAAGGCAAATATGCTTGCAGCAAAAACAGACCATATCCGTCTCTCCGGCGATCCTGATTTCAATCAAATCTACCAGCACAACATTGGTTTTGTTTGATAGCCAATGGCGAAATCATTTTTGTCTTGTCTCAATTCCACTCTGGGCTGATTAAAAGAATAATATAGATTTTGCCCCATTCTATTTGGGGTGTGTTTCAATTCCACTCTGGGCTGATTAAAAGTGCAGCATAAGGTACATATGACCCTAATGTGCCCTTGAGTTTCAATTCCACTCTGGGCTGATTAAAAGCGGACCCCGTGTAACCGGTCTTTCAGTTCCGCCTTTAGTTTCAATTCCACTCTGGGCTGATTAAAAGAAAGCTCATTGTTCAGAATGGCAAATGTTTTTACTGGTTTCAATTCCACTCTGGGCTGATTAAAAGCCGGCCCGGCCGCTGAAGCCTGAACTCATAACAGGTTTCAATTCCACTCTGGGCTGATTAAAAGCTTTTTCAGGCTGTAATAACAAAGGAGGAATGCAAGGTTTCAATTCCACTCTGGGCTGATTAAAAGTCATACCCGGATCAGGATAACGAGGATATCCTTGAGGTTTCAATTCCACTCTGGGCTGATTAAAAGATTTTTTTGCCGCCTTCCGCCCAGCTACCTTTGCAAGTTTCAATTCCACTCTGGGCTGATTAAAAGGTTTTCGGGATTATAATAATTACTTTAATAATACGAGTTTCAATTCCACTCTGGGCTGATTAAAAGCATAAAGCGATATATAAATCATGTGGTTAATGACATGTTTCAATTCCACTCTGGGCTGATTAAAAGAAGCCTTGACCATAATGGATTGCAGCATTTCAGCGTTGTTTCAATTCCACTCTGGGCTGATTAAAAGCTCGTTCCGGGTCATACAGATGAAGGGTCGGGTTGTGTTTCAATTCCACTCTGGGCTGATTAAAAGCCGCTTTGCGTGTCTTGAGAACCAAACTCCTGTTTGTTTCAATTCCACTCTGGGCTGATTAAAAGCCCTCAAAAATCATACTGGAAACAATATGCCAGACGGGTTTCAATTCCACTCTGGGCTGATTAAAAGCAAACTGTTCGCCACCGGTGCCGCCGAATATTTCGTGTTTCAATTCCACTCTGGGCTGATTAAAAGAATGTTGGAAAATATATTTTTGAAACCGCCATGCAGGTTTCAATTCCACTCTGGGCTGATTAAAAGCAACCCCTTCGGTAGATCCACCCGGCATATTCGCCAGTTTCAATTCCACTCTGGGCTGATTAAAAGGTCGGTTTGACCTGCGGATTGATGTCTCTGACGCATGTTTCAATTCCACTCTGGGCTGATTAAAAGTCTAAGATCCCGGCCGAACACAAGCCGATATTTACAGTTTCAATTCCACTCTGGGCTGATTAAAAGTACGTTCCGGCAGAAATAGTGAAACTAATTTCTTAGTTTCAATTCCACTCTGGGCTGATTAAAAGGATTCCCGAGACTGTCATATTTAACGATAAGTGCATGTTTCAATTCCACTCTGGGCTGATTAAAAGCCGGGTGAAGTGGATAACCGGTGATGACGAAATGGTGTTTCAATTCCACTCTGGGCTGATTAAAAGCGATCATCGACGGAAACAATTGCCACGTTGTAAAAGGTTTCAATTCCACTCTGGGCTGATTAAAAGCAAACCGGACCCAGTTGTTTATGTGGGGCCAAACCTGTTTCAATTCCACTCTGGGCTGATTAAAAGATTTAGTATTCATAGATTTTGATTTAACTTTGAGTTGTTTCAATTCCACTCTGGGCTGATTAAAAGCGGATTTAAATAAAATTGCTTTAATGGATTCGATGGTTTCAATTCCACTCTGGGCTGATTAAAAGGGTAGTACCGTTTATCACCGCCCTTGCCGCTGCCCGGTTTCAATTCCACTCTGGGCTGATTAAAAGGGTCAATTTACCGGTAAAATTGAATCATATTTATTCGAGTTTCAATTCCACTCTGGGCTGATTAAAAGTGAAGTTATCCGGATGACAGTCTCCGCTCAGTCGTTGTTTCAATTCCACTCTGGGCTGATTAAAAGGAGAACTTGAGCCGGGAAAACAATCTGACTATCTGAGTTTCAATTCCACTCTGGGCTGATTAAAAGAGGGGTCATCCAATCCCATGCCCAATAAAATCAAAAGTTTCAATTCCACTCTGGGCTGATTAAAAGTGTCAATAAACGCGGAGCACCAAGTTACAAAAAATTGTTTCAATTCCACTCTGGGCTGATTAAAAGGATTCGTTTCTGGGCTGATTAAAAGAAGAAATCAAGGAGTTCCTGAAAGGGAAAAAAGAGTGTTTCAATTCCACTCTGGGCTGATTAAAAGCTATTCTCCTCGACCCGGATATTGGTTACACCACCGTGTTTCAATTCCACTCTGGGCTGATTAAAAGGTCCAGTATGTGTGATAGTGCGCTTTTCTGATGTGTGTTTCAATTCCACTCTGGGCTGATTAAAAGTTGCGTGCATAGAAAGTATAGGTGTTACCAGATTTGGTTTCAATTCCACTCTGGGCTGATTAAAAGGTGTATAATAACGACAGTCTGCATATAATGTTCGAATGTTTCAATTCCACTCTGGGCTGATTAAAAGCGGACCCTGACCTCAAGCGTGACGCTCTTTTCGTGTTTCAATTCCACTCTGGGCTGATTAAAAGAAGGCTTGACCGCAGTTTGACCGTGTTACGCCGGAGTTTCAATTCCACTCTGGGCTGATTAAAAGATACTTCCAACTGCAGGTGCCAATCGCCAAGTTTTTGTTTCAATTCCACTCTGGGCTGATTAAAAGCGACCTGACCGGCGGCATCTGGCTGTCCGATCAGGTGTTTCAATTCCACTCTGGGCTGATTAAAAGCTGTCCCGCAAGCGCTTTTGAGAGTTTGTATCCTTCTGTTTCAATTCCACTCTGGGCTGATTAAAAGAAATACCGCCACCAAACAACTCAAAACCTTAACCCAGTTTCAATTCCACTCTGGGCTGATTAAAAGTCGGATGAAACCTTTTTCCCGGTGGCCAACCTTAGTTTCAATTCCACTCTGGGCTGATTAAAAGGATCCATGCTTTCAGGTGCAATGCTCATGAAGGTGGCGTTTCAATTCCACTCTGGGCTGATTAAAAGAAAAATCAGGCAATTCAAAACAGGAGTGCTCTGAATGTTTCAATTCCACTCTGGGCTGATTAAAAGCAGAATCAAAGTAACTTTCAAAATGTTATCTCAAATGTTTCAATTCCACTCTGGGCTGATTAAAAGGCGGCGGCCGGGGAATATCAAACCCTGCCCCAAAAAGGTTTCAATTCCACTCTGGGCTGATTAAAAGGATGTCACAACCACGGCAGTCGGTATTATCTCTGTCCGTTTCAATTCCACTCTGGGCTGATTAAAAGCTTGCTGATCCACATCTGTTTCATGATATCTGGAAAGTTTCAATTCCACTCTGGGCTGATTAAAAGGTGTAAAAATGGACAACAACAGCCCTATAATATTCTTGTTTCAATTCCACTCTGGGCTGATTAAAAGCTGAATATTTAATGAATCAGCAATCTCTTTTGTTAGGTTTCAATTCCACTCTGGGCTGATTAAAAGTTGATGATGTGCTCCCGTTTATTGTATCAGATCCGGAGTTTCAATTCCACTCTGGGCTGATTAAAAGGATGCAGGAAAAAATCTTGCACAGATGTTGAAAAATAGTTTCAATTCCACTCTGGGCTGATTAAAAGCTATATAGGACTGGTTGCGTATACAATTTCAAAACAAGTTTCAATTCCACTCTGGGCTGATTAAAAGGTTGTTAATCTGTTTTGAGCCACATTAGTATCAGGCAAGTTTCAATTCCACTCTGGGCTGATTAAAAGAGTTACGGCATTTTTGTGATATGCGGTAATCTGTTTCGGTTTCAATTCCACTCTGGGCTGATTAAAAGTCGTACTTCATGGGCAGGAAGCACAAACCATTGATGGTTTCAATTCCACTCTGGGCTGATTAAAAGGTGCTTATAATGGATTGTTACTTTCCTGTCAAAATTGTTTCAATTCCACTCTGGGCTGATTAAAAGCATATAGCGTCATACTTTTAAAGGAGACGGAGATAAGTTTCAATTCCACTCTGGGCTGATTAAAAGAATAAAATGGGAAAACGGCAAATCAGGAATATTTTTGTTTCAATTCCACTCTGGGCTGATTAAAAGTTGCATGAATCAGCTTTGATGCAGCAGAGTGTGACGGTTTCAATTCCACTCTGGGCTGATTAAAAGGCAAGGCACAAGTAAGGGATCTTGTTGGGCACCTTGGTTTCAATTCCACTCTGGGCTGATTAAAAGATTGATCTTGCTGCTTTAGCACTGAGACTGTCTTGTGTTTCAATTCCACTCTGGGCTGATTAAAAGGAATACTGTAACTTTCCTCACGTGATCCGTATTGAAGTTTCAATTCCACTCTGGGCTGATTAAAAGCACAATAGTTATTTCATTCACCATTTCTGCATACTGGTTTCAATTCCACTCTGGGCTGATTAAAAGTTTCTTGGAGTAATGGAACCGCTGTCATCATACAAAGTTTCAATTCCACTCTGGGCTGATTAAAAGTGATTGTTTTTTTCTTGGTAGCATCCCCTTTCTTTTGTTTCAATTCCACTCTGGGCTGATTAAAAGCCATCAAAAAAACAATATAATATTAACGCGTTAGCAAGATAAATCAGACTGATTTTTCCGTCAACCGCTGATACGGTAAAATTCCCGGGGATACGACGGAATTTCAGTCAAAACAAGTTGTCAAAGATCAACACAAATCATAGAAAATTATCTGTATCATCTTTTTCAAATCCGCAGATATCCTTGTCCATCCATTTGATGTCCCGGCTTTTAAAAAAAATAACCGAATCTGTCTTTTTATCAATGATCTCATTGACACCGACTTTCAGTTCCTCAAATTTCGCCCGGGTGAGTTCCCCTTCAAAAACCGAATTCTGTATCCGGATCAGGTATTTTTTCATCAGCTTGAAGATAAGCCGGAGCCGTTTTTGGCCGGCCTTTGACTCTGTGTTTATATCATACATGGCAATGATATACATGATTACCACCACATTTTAAAACCAACATATTTTTCTTCGCCGAGAATATGTTTGACGATTTTATAGCATTCCAGCCGGATCAGCCGCTTATAAGATACGTGGCGGTTCAGCTTTTTATGCTTAACCGTTGTTTTCAGGCGCTCGTCATACTTTCTCAGGAACTTCATCCGTCCATTGTCTTTGAGATAGCAGTAATTAAGATTCTTTTCCGTATCGGTTTCAGCCAGCTCCTTTTTATTAACCAGGGAAAATATCATCCGGTCCATAAGAACGGGTTTAAAGATTTCCGACAGGTCCAGGGCAAGTGAATACCGGCGGAAACCAGGCTCATGGAGAAAGCTGACCGTGGGGTCGAGCTGGGTCCGGTAGAGTTCGGATAAAACCGAAGTGTAGACCAGGGAGTTGCCGAATGAAATCAGAGAATTGATGAAATTATCCGGCGGCCGTTTGACCCGTTTTTTAAATTCGGTTTCAGGCCGTAAGATCTCCTTAAAGGTTGAATAGTACAACTCCCGGATATTGCCTTCAATGCCCATTAAATAGGCAATTGAATCGGCGTTTCTCAATGTTTTTTTCAGGTTTTTTATCTGGGAAATCTTGGCTTCCAGTTCCCTTCCCCGGTTTTTGTAGTAGGTCAGATTGGTGAGGATGTTGGACGCGGCAGCATTTAAAAATTCATAGGCCAGATCCATCCGTTTTTCCGTGTCCAGGTAATGTTTGGCCTGGCTGATGGTGACATGGCCGGAGAGGTATTGCTCCCTGGGGAAAAACGATCCGGAGTAGAATCCGTAATAGTTGAAGATATGGACCGGGATCTTTTTCTGGCCCAGGAAGTTTAACAGCTTGGTGTTCAGGGTGTGTTCGCCAAACAGGAAGATGTCGGCCACCGACTCCA
This sequence comes from Desulfobacula sp., assembly GCA_028280105.1. GTDB lineage: Bacteria > Desulfobacterota > Desulfobacteria > Desulfobacterales > Desulfobacteraceae > Desulfobacula. The sequence continues at coordinate 22,674 of JANQML010000406.1, forward strand.
CGGGCCGGTACTTTTTTGCCCCGTCAATGTCGAACATCAGGGTGTTGTCTTTTCGTTTAACCGTGCAGTTGGAAAAGAGATAGAGGGATTGTTTCATGGTTCTCCTCAGGCATAGCAGAATTCATAATAGGCACACTTGCCGCAGACCGGTATCCTTACCGGCTGCGGAGGTTTCAGCTGGTCAAGGATCTCGCGAATCTCTTTAAAAAGAGTTTCAAACCTCTCGTCATCCCCGGGATCGAGACTAACGGTTTTTCTCTTTTTAAGTTTGGGATAGTCAAGTTCGCCCCGGACATTTTCAAGCCCCATGGTTTTCAGGCGATGGATATAGAATTTGAGCTGCCAGATGTGGGCGTTCTCAACCTTGTTCGATTTTTTGACCTCATGGATCACCCCCTGGTTATCCACGAAATCGATCTTTATCCGGCCGATCTCGATCTGCTTTTTGTGCCGTTTATAGGTGGTCTCGTCCACCAGACGGCCGAGCTGGACATACTCGTTCTCATTTTCAAAGCGAATGTCGTTGGAAAAGAGCCAGAGTTTGCGTTTGCAGACAAAATAATAGTTGACCTGGGTGCCGGTGAAGTCTAATTGTCGCACGATGGATCTTTATCCTTAAATGAAATTATGGTCTGAAGGATCTTTTAAAAATAATCCTTTTTCCTCTGAATACCCCAGTATGTCATCATCTGCAATAAAGATATTTTTGCCTTTGACGGGCATCTGGTACACATAGTTTTTCTGATAATAGCTGAACAACTTTCTTTCGGTCAACGTTACCAGGAGGTTGTCTGCATCGATGTATCTTTTAGCGTCTATATAGATCTCATATTGACCTGTCAGGGAAGAGGGCAGAATTTTAATGCCGTCAAATTGTTCGTAATACAGCCTGGCTTCTTCCTGGTAGTCTCCCATGGGCCTTAATATCCGTCTTTTAATACTGTCGGAGGAATGATTGTAAGCATTTAAAACCGAACGTTTGTAATCCGTGTTGTAAACCTGATCAACCCCGGTGCAGATGGTTTTATAATCCAAAGGAAACCCATCAACGGTTTTCAGAAATGACAGGGTGAGTCCCAAAACATCATATGTCTCATCTTCAATCTCCTCATTGTAGATAAATTGGGTAGCTTTATCCGCTTCAATAAAGACATGAACATCCCCATATTCATCTTTTTCCCTGTCCCTGTTCCTGAAAACCCGGCCAAATCTCTGAATCAATGCGTCGATGGCGGCAAGCTCACTGTAACAGCAATCATAATCAAGATCCAAAGAGACCTCAATGGCCTGGGTGCCCACTAATACCTGTACTTGTCGGTCTGAATTTTCAAGGTTTATGATTTTGTTTTCAATCCTGTTTCTGTCTGTGATGTTAAATGCGGAATGCAGGATTTCCTTGTTGCCGCATTGGAGTTTATCATAGATCTGCTGCGCCTTTTGTATGGTATTACAGACAACCAGGACCCGTTTCCCCTGGTTGATGTCATGCTGGATAAAGTGTAAATTCTCCTCTTGTTCCATGCGGCCGTCAATCATTCTCAGCCTGGTTTTTGTAAACGCGTGAAGTTCCTCATCTTCAAAACAGATGGTGTCATGGGGGATGTCCATGGCCTTTTTGATCAGGTCTTCCAGTATAATGGGAAGGGTGGCGGACATGAATAGAAACGAACCGTTAAAATGATCTTTTATCATTTTCATCACTGCCAAAAACTCGCCTAAAAACAGGGTGTCATAACAATGGATTTCATCAAGGATGAACAGTCCGTTTTGATATTGGAGAAACGCCTCTTCAAAATGTTTAAGCCCGTAAAAATTTTTGATGATCTGGTGGGGTGTAACTATCTTTACCGGTTTTGAAAAATTTTTCGCACTCAATTTTTTTAATCGGATTTCTTTATTAATGGTGTCGATGTTCTCTTCAATTTCAGAATCGGGCCTGTCTTTGGTTAACAGGTTGTAGTAGTAGGATTTGTTTTTACCATGGAGCAGTTCAACTTTTCCTTTGGCAAACGGTGTTGTGTTCAGTCTCTCGTGCATGGCATTGATGGAAGCCGTGTACGGTAAAATATAAAAAATCCGTGAATACCGGTTTGTTTTCAGATTTTCATTTGTCCACAAAAACGCGGCTTCGGTTTTCCCAGTGCCGGTGGGTGCTTTTAAAACAACGGATCGGCCCGAAGCACGGAGACATTTTATCTGGGTCGTTCTGAAAGACCCTTTTTCCGGGATCTCAAATCTGGCTTTGTAGAATTCTTCTATATCCGTATCGACATTTTTTATTCTTTCATGGGCGGAACCAAGGTGATCAGCCGTTACAAGGAGCCCTTTCAGAAAAATTAACGCATCATAGTCAAAATCCGCCTCAAGGGTGCCTATGTGCTGGTAGTACCATTCGATTTCCCTGAATGTATCTCTGATTTTTTCAGGCGTATAATTAATTTTAGAGGGAATGCCTGAAAAGGAAACCATTTCCCGGAGCTCCCCGAAAATGGAATCAACATGATTCAGAATCGATTCTTTCCCGGTTTCGTAGGCTTTTTTCCTTGTTTCATGCATGGCATCTGTCACAGCGGCCGGGATGCCGATCAAAAACGGTTGAGGGGATGCGTTAAAGGTCGCCTTTTCAAGCTGTTTGATGGTTTTATTGTGATGGGAGAGAATCGCGTAAATGATCAATTCACGCGCTTTCGGTTCCATGGCGTCAAGGAGAAACGTAAACTCGGCAGACAGGATTTCATGACGATAAGGCCAATATCCCTTTCCCTCAGCCAAAGTTTTCTCTTGAAAGGGAGTGGCATATTTCCCAAGGTCATGGAGAATCACAGTAAGGAAAAAAATTTCCTTGCCCGTATAATCCTCAAAGCTTAAACGTTGTGAAATTTCTTTTTCATACGCCGAATAAAGCTGAAACGCAATCCCAAGGCAGGATTTGGTGTGGTCAACAATCGTTTCATCCGGTTTGGCAAGATTTTTAAACATTGCCTGAACCCTTGTGAATATAGACACCCAGGTCTTCTTCCGGATCATAATAGAGGTTGAGATCCGGATCGTTAACCTGACTGATATCATCCACAATGTTGTAAATACCTGTTTTCATGGCCTTTCTTGGATTCGAATCCGATATCCGGATGTTCAGTTTTGTAATTCTGCCGGGAATCTGCCTGCCCGCTGAAAACGGAACAATGGTTTTTCCGAAACGAACCGGGGAGGATGCCGGCAACATGTCAAATTCCCGCGGTTTTCCAAAGACCGATGCCAAATCCTCAAGACGTCCCAGGGCCAGGGCATAATAAGGACGCTCAAATGACATCGCAACGTCCCTGTTTTTAAGGTAAAGCACCAGTCTGCAGTCACACAAAATTTCTCGTTTCAGGGGGACAGTTCCCAGACATCCCCTTAAAATATCGTTCCGGTCAAACCGGTCATCCCGGATATATGCATGGAATCTTTCCTTGTAAGAGTTGTCTTGTCTTGTGACCAGCTCAAAGTCCGTGGTTTTGTATTCAAACTCGAAAAAGAAACCGATATCGATATCATACCGGTATTCGCCGTATACCGCTGCGATCAATCCGTGAATTGTGGATAACGGAGGACAGTGGAAGGTCTCCTGCACACTGGTGCAGGTGACCTCATTCCGGAAAAAAGCGGTACTGCTTTTCAGGATTATTTTATAGATCTGCATATGTGCCACCCGCCTTTAAATCGGATCATCTTTAAAGAGATTAGGGATAATGGTATCGGCAAACCGGCGGGTGATGCGGTTCACTCCGCCTAAATCCTCGTTAAAAACAAATTTTGCATCGTCCGGGCCGGTTTTTTCATTATAGTCAGTGATTGCCTGAATAATCTCTTTTCGTTTACTGTCCAGAAATCCGTTTTTCAGGGCAATATAGATATCCGACTTTATACTTTCACTGAAATCACAGACACTCTCCATCAGGGATTTCACATTAAAGTGACTGTAAATACCGGCAATCTCCTGAAAGAGATGGTTCCCGGAGTCTGTTACGCAATAGACCACGAATTTGGGAGACAGGTCGCTGAATACGGTTGAGCGCCTTGCCCCGCCTGAAAGATACGGCAGTGTTTTCAGCAGTTTTTGAATTCGTTCCGACCGGATCTCTTTTTTGAGAACGGTTTCAAACTCGTCTGCCGCCTCTGTGATGTCTTCATAGTCCTGCTCGGGAAATGTTTCGGCAAGGTTCATAAAACCGGCCGTGCTTCCCTTGAAAAATCGGCCCGCCATGTTCACGTCTAAACTAAAGCAGCCGGAGTAGCTTGTTGAGGCAAAAAAACGGTTGTCGTCGTCAAGCGGCATGGTTGTTAATTCACCATCTTTTAATGCACCGTTCTGCTTAACGGCAAAATCTTTTTTGTAATCGCCTTCCTTTCCCAGGAAATATGAAATTTTAAATGGGGCGATTCTTGTTGTTCCGGGGTTTGTATGGGTTTCACTTTTAATCACGTTCATGTATCCGAACAGATCATCATCCATATATTCAAACGGGTTGCAGGAAGTTGTGGGCGTATTCTTTTTTGCTGTTTCCTGGATGATCTGCGGCTTGGATAACGCTTCCCCGTTTTCAATCAACGCCTCTTTGATTTTTGATTTGATGAACTGCCCTGAAAGATATGAGAAATTGACCATACTGCCGTCTTCTCCTTTGGTCGACATCCGCTTTATACCGTTTTGACCGAGGTTAAGGGCGGCGGAAGGGGCATTGATAATCATGGCGCCCTGGACGAATCTACGGTTCTTTTTTGTGATGCTTTTTGCTCTCATTGGATCGGCCTCCTATCTGTTCTCTTTTTCATTGACATAATTGAAATAATTCTGCTTATCTTCGCCCGTCATGTTATTCAAAATGTGATACTCAACTAAACCGTGCAAAAGATTGGCCATCCCTTTTTTTTCTCTGGCGTCCAACAAAGTGTTCACCGAGGTTATGGAGATCATGTTTTCACCGTTACTCCACCTGAAATAATCATTGTTCATTGAAAAAAGCGTATTAAATAGTTCATACGGTTTTTTCCGGCTGAAAAAATCATAAAACTCTTCGGTCCAGTTGTTCCGCCGTGTGGGATTTCTATTGTGTATCATCTGAAAATAATTTGCTAATTGATCCGACAGTTTCTCGCATACGTCTATTAAATCTTTATCCATTAATGCGACCTCCTCGAGATAGTATGTTAAAGTTTTCTTTTTGTTATCCTGAAAATAGTATTTAAAATTCGTCAGTTGCCCGTCTAAGAATTTCTGATGGGCGTGATGTTTTGAAATTTTTTCATATAACGCTCCCCATTCACCGGCCAGATCAATGGAGTTGAGTTTCAACCAAAAATTCAAGACACCATAGGGAATGGTCATGACATCGTATACCACCTTAAGATCCTGATTGTGATTTAAAAGAAAGTATATGGTCAACAAAGGGGGCGAACCTTCTGAAATGGTTCTGATCCGATCATACACATCACTGAACACAATCCGGTACCTGGAACCTATTTTGGACGGAAGCGAAGCTTGGCTGTTGATAAGTTCTTTATATTGTTTTTTGGCGTGTGCGATCATCACCTTTTCATTGGAAAAATGATAATAAAAATAGATACCGGCTTTTTTTTCATCACTTTTATAATTCAACAGATTGAAAAAGAAAAAGAGGGATGCAACATAGCAGTATGAACACATAAAGACTGCCCCGAGATTGCCCATTCCAACAGCCGGTGTCATCGGAAACAGGTCTTTTGAGAGGATGAGGGCAGATGGTTTTCCGCAAAAATTACAGAAATTACCCGTCTGTTTTACCTCCGGTTTATTCAGTTTGGCTGAACAGCCCTTAAAAACGTATTCAACCTCATCTTTTAAAGATGAAAAATACTCCCGGGCCGTTACAACTTTTTTCTTCCCAACGGCCTTAACCTTGATCCCGGCATGTTTAAAGGAGCAATTATTTTTAACCTGTTCTTGTATGTATTCACCTGAAATTTCTTTTTTAGATTCGTTTGATTTTAATCGGATAATAATTTTATTGGTTTGAAAATCGTAGGTTGCGCTAAATTTTTTTATCTGCCCGGGTGTTAATATATCGGGGGGCGATCCCTTTTTGTGTTTGATAACGATTTCATATCCGTCTGTCAGGTAATTGTTGATACCATGAAGATAGTGACCCGTTCCGTAGATCGTTTTCAAGTGCTGGTCCAACTTTTTTTTAACATGCTTTTTCTCAGATGGGGACGCACTGGTATCATCAAACTGGTGTTTAATGGCGTCAAAAAAAACATCAAGGTTGTTTAATATTCCCTGGCAGGTAATGTCCTCGAACCGGTCTTTTCCGGCCAGGAGCGCCAGGACGGCCATACCATTGTCAATAATCGGATTTCCCGTATATACGAACAATCCTTTTTCATTCAGATCGGTTTTGTTCATGAATCAATCCTTATCTCTTTTTTCTGTCTATGTTGATCGCTTTGGCACATCCGAAGCCAGCAGCGTTGTCGTTGCCGAACCCGGCCGCATACCCGATTCTGATCAGCCCGGGATCTGCCCTGATGATAAAAGGGGCTTCAAATCCCTTGATTTTGGTCCGGGTGTGGCTGTTGATTTTTTTGAAATGAATCAGCTTGCTGATTTTTCCCTGACGTTTGGCAATATAATCGATATCAAACCGGAATTCAAAATCCCGGTCCGGTTCCGGATAGGGCGTTTTCCAGACGGCTTCATATTTCCGGATCAGATTCTGTTTGACATTCCGGGTAAACTGTTCCCGTTCTTTTGGGTTCATGTAATCAAGATAGTGCTGTTCCAGCCCGCCGCCCTCTTTTTCCCGCTTGGTGGACACGGCAATTGGGGAAAGGCATAAAAAACGGGATTCACCGGTGATGCCGGGATCGGGAAGGGTTTCCACCCGGGTGATGGCGCAGTCGATCCGTTTGCCGGAGAAGTTAAAATGGAAGGTCTGGTCGGTGAACAGGCCCAGGATCAGGTGTTCAAAACTGGGTTCCATGGGGGTGGAAAAGATGAAACTGAATTCCCTGACCCTGCTGAACCCTGATTTCGTGAGGTTCACACCTCCAAAGTGGATCTTTGAGAAGGTGAATAGTTTGAACCGTTTCGGTCCGGTTTGACCCGAAAACCCCCGGTTGTGAAGATAATCGGAATAATCGGGGGATGATTTTTCAATGAGCCGGTAGATGACCGAATGCAGGGCATACTGATAGTTGAACGGAAATTCAGCCGGTTGCCGGGTCCTGGCGGTGATTTTGACTCTCACATGGGCCTCCCTGGGGCGTAAAGAGAACCGTTGATCATGAGTTATAAAACGTTATTTTACACTTGAAAAACTTATATCTAACTTTAAAAATTGCCTTTTGACTACAATTTCAATGTTACTTGGAATCTACAACTTTTTAAATTCTCACCGTATCTTTCAGGTTGAGTTTTCCTGCATTTTAAATTTGAGACAACATTATCAATTATTGATGGACTTTCAATTGCAATGTTGCATCGCTCGGGGATGATTATTATCCCTAAAGAATTTGCTCAATATCAATTATCTTATCGTCTTTAACCAGTCAACTAAAACCGTAGAATCTATTTGGATTTCGCACAAAGCATTGATTTTTTCAAAATATTAAGATTTAGAAATAAAGAAGAAACCTGGCGGATGATTATTGAATCGAAACTCTTTTCGTGTTGCTGCATGAAAATTCACAGATGAATAGTTATATTGTTTTTTACAAGTGCCGTTGGAACAACTCATCCAATCTCCTTGCCTTAAAACCGCAGGGCTGATATCTAAAGCGGATTAAGTAATTAGTACAATCATAACAGCGGATCGATTGGTCGTTGATACAATCGGCAATGAAAAAACACAACCCGTGGTTCAGCGGTTTTCAGGGAGGTCTTTATGTTCTCATCCATCCCGGCTCTTTTGTTTTTAACCTGGATCGTTGCCGGATCAATTATTCTGGTTCTGGGCTTCATTCCCTCGTTTCTGTTCAAAGCGGTTTTGTTTGCAGTCATTGGCGCTGCCGCTGGATATGCCGTCTCCCTCATACTGAAAAACCGGTATCTGCCGACAACCCAACTGGCCGGTCTGCTGACCGCATTGTCTGAAAAGAGGAACACCGCCGATGCCTCCCCTTTTGATACCGATACATGGGCAGATCTTCAGGCGGTTTACAATGAACAGGTCGATCGGAAAATCAACCAAAAACTGAAAGAGATAGAAGCCGGCCACCCCCCCGGGGTTGACCCGGGTAAAATTGACCCGGATAAAATTATTGAAGGCGTCGGCCTGGCGGTTCAGGGCGATTCGTCCAACGCAGACCGGATCCTCGGCCCGGGCATGTCCGAAGAGATTACGGCGTTGATTCAGCCGCTCATGGATTCAAAAAAAGAAGAAGAGCCGACGATTCAGGTGGATATGGATTCGGAATTGAGCCGTGCGGACCGGCTCTCCAATGACCTGGAAACGTCGGCCGCAGCCATCATCCGATCGTCCCGGACGGCGGCAAAGGCCAACCGGGTGGCATTTGAAGCCAGGGATATTGCCGTTCAAAACAAAGAGATCGTTGACCAGCTGGTCCGGTCCATCTCATTGATCAGTGACAATTCGGAAAAAATACGATCGATTGCCGAATCGATCAATTCAATTGCATTCCAGACCAATCTGCTGGCATTGAATGCGTCGATTGAAGCCGCCCGGGTGGGGGAAGCCGGCAAGGGATTCAATGTGGTGGCCATGGAGGTCAAGACGCTTGCCACCCAGGCCAGGGAAGCGGCGGATCAGACCCAGGAATTGATAGACACCATTATTCACCTGATCAGCCGGGCCGAAAAGCAGGTGGGGCAGAACAATTCCGCATTTTCCAGCCTGGCTGAAAAATCCGAAGAAACCGGAAAATTAATTGAAAAGATACAGGAAGCCGGCCTGATGAGCACCCATGATATGGATCGGATACACATCGGTCTGCTCCAGAATTCGGTTTCGCTTAAACATAAGTACCAGGACTGGAAGTCGGCTTCCACAGGCGATAAAGCCCAATCTCCGGAACTGCTTTTGCCCAAAACTTATCGCATTCAGACCCAGTGGTATCCCCAGGCCCAGTTTGCCGGATTTTATGTGGCACTGGAAAAAGGGTATTATAAAGATGCCGGGCTCAAGGTGGAACTGGTGGACGGCGGCCCGGAGACTAATCCCATCTTAAACCTGATAAAGGGAGAACTGGATTTTGTCACGTCCTGGCTCTCATCGGCCCTGACCATTATCGACCGGGGGGCTGAGATTTCCCTGCTCTCCCAGATCTTTCAGAAGAGCGGCCTCACGCTGGTCTCGTTGAAAGAGACCGGCATTCGAACCGTTGCAGATCTGAAACAAAAAACCATCGGTTCCTGGGGCGGTATCTTTGAATATCCCACACAGGCCATGAATTTAGAGCATGATCTGGATATGGAAATACGAGATGCCGGTGCCGGGTTTGATCTCATTACAAAAGGGGAACTGGATGTTATCGCAATAATGAATTACAATGAACTCTTATCGATCACCGACAACGGGGTTTCAAACCATGCCCTGTCCGTAATTCGTATGAGCGATGTGGGATATAATTTTCCAGAAGACGGGCTCTTTACCTCAAATGCGCTTTTATCCGCTGACACCGAAGCCTGCCGTCAATTTAATCTGGCATCGGTCAGGGGCTGGAAAGATGCCGGAAAAGACAAGGCATCCGCCCTGGAATACACGATGCAGCACCACAAAAGAAGCCCGTTTCAAACGTCCAGGTCCATTCAAAAAAGAATGCTGGACGAGGTCTGCCGGTTAACGGAATCTCAAAGCACGGCATTGGGGCAGATGCCGGCAGACGGGTTTAAACGAACCCAGGAAGCGCTCAAACGGATCGGAATGATACAGAAAACCGTGGGTATGTCGAGTTTTTATGCAGGCATGAATTGATTGACACGACCGGTTCCCGTTACATGCCCGATGATTCGGTTGTAATGGTTTTTCCGTCGTGTCCCGCCGGATAACGGCCCAGGGACCAACAACTTGACAAGGGTCTGTTTTTCACCCTACTATACGGGATAACTCGCAAAGCAATGGGATTAATCATCCCTAAGTTTTATGTTTCCACCCTGATCCAGACCCTTTAAAACGGAGTTACGATATTGAAACCGATAAAAACGTTTATCCTTTTTTTTCTGGTACTCTTCTTTTTCAGCCTTACCGCCCATTCATCCCCGGGGCCGGCTGATAATGAAACAAATCGTGCAGGTCAGACCGCAATAAGCAAAGGGGATCATTCTGCACAGGCCATTGTCGCAACACTGACCGATGAGCAGGTCCGCCGCATGCTTATTCAGGAATTGAAAAACCAGGCGCCTCAAATCGAATCCTCAGACCCGGATAACCGGAACAGCCGGCTGGTCAGCTTTATTCATTACTTTAAGAACATGGTGGCCGGTTTTCAGGAACGCATGGCGTTTCTGCGGTCCGGCGGTTCACATGAAGGCGAACCCCAATCCAGCCTGTTTGACTACCTGGCAAAGGATGCGGACCATTTTGATCCCATGGGAACCCTTTTCAGCGTATCCGCCATACTGATGGGGGCGTTTCTGCTGGACCGCCTCTTTTTCCGGTATACCCGGTCGTTCAGAACCCGGCTGAAAACCGGACGGCGGCTGGGCCTTTCCGGGAAACTGGGAAACCTTTCTGTTGCGGCCGCCATTGACCTTATCTCTTTACTGGTCTTTATGGCAGCAGGTGTTTTGTTCTTCCAGCTTTTTTTCAGCGGGCACTCCGGTCTGCGGCTGCTGCTGGTAACCTATATCGCCGCCATCGTGCTGACACGCATCACCCTGATCATCTCCCGATTTCTCCTGTCTCCCAAAGATCCCGGTCTGAGAATCCTGCCCATGGGTTCCGGCCTGGCCCAGTACCTGCACCGCTGGATTGCAGCCATTGCCTTTTTTGCCAGTTTCGGGTTATTGACCTGCGGCATCATGAGGCTCTCCGGCAGCAGCGAGGCCGGGCATATTACGACCATCAGCACGATCGGTCTGATCATTTCAATCCTGCTGGTCGTGATGATCATTCAAAAACGGAAAACAGTGGCCCGGGTATTGACTGAAAAATGCCCTCCCGGCAGCCAGCGGGAAAAGCTGGCTCAAAAATGGCATCACATCGCCATCTTTTTCGTTTTTTCGGCATTCGTTGCCTCGGTTAAAAATATGGTAATGGGGACCCCGGGCAGTTATGCCGGCATCAAAACCCTTGCGGTTATTCCGGCCTATTTCCTGCTGGACTGGATCCTGGTGAACCTTTTAAACCTTTTGTTCGGTTTTATCCCGGACGAACCGGCCAGCGATAAAGAGAGGTCCGGGATGACGGCGGCGGGATTCAACCGTATCAAACAGAGCCTTGTGCCCTGTCTCAGGGCGGCACTGGCGGCGCTGTTCATATTCGGCATCCTCACCTTCTGGGGAATCGAACTGCCCGTTGGAAGGGCTGTGGCAAAAGCGGCGTTTAACATACTGGCCGTTGTCCTTGTCTGTTTTGTGATCTGGGAAATCTTAAACGCCGCCATCCAGCGGCGCCTGAAACTCGAGATGCCCGAAGATGACGAGGAGATGGAAGAAGGCGGCAGCGGCGGATCGCGGGTGGGTACCCTGCTGCTCCTGCTGAGAAAATTTTTACTGGTTTTCTTACTGGTGATTGCCGTCATGATCATCCTCTCGGCCCTGGGGGTGAATATCGCCCCCCTGATCGCCGGTGCCGGCGTGGTGGGTCTTGCCATCGGATTCGGGGCGCAGACACTGGTAAAGGATATCATTTCAGGTATCTTTTTTTTAATCGACGATGCCTTTCGCGTGGGGGATTTTATTGAAGTGGGAACCACAAAAGGGGTGGTTGAACAGATATCTATCCGCTCGTTTAAACTGCGCCATCCCCGGGGAATGGTCAATACCATTCCGTTTGGGGATATCTCCAATGTGACCAATTTTTCCAGGGATTACATCATCTCCAAACTCGACTTCAGGGTGAGATACGACACCGATGTTGAAAAGGTCCGCAAAATCGTTAAAAAGAAGGTATACAAAGTGATCCTGGCGGACAAGAACCTGGCCCCCAAACTGCTGGGGAAGATAAAATCCCAGGGGGTTCGCCAGCTCGAAGATTCGGCCATGATCATGCGGATCAAATTCAAAACCATTCCCGGCGAACAGTTCAGTGTGCGAAAAGAAGTCTTCCGGCTGCTGCAGGAGGCCTTTAAATCCGAAGGGATTGAATTTGCCCATAAGAACGTCACGGTTTATATTCCCCCGGACACTGCCGGTTACGGCGATATTGAAACAACCGGCCGGAGAGACGAGCAAATTAGAGCCGGCGCCGCGGCAGCCGCCCTTCAGGAAGCCCCCCAAAAGCAAGGGATCTGATAAACTGCTGAGCACGGGGCCCTATCCTCTGCCGCTACCGGCCATGACTGCATATCAAGTCTGGGAATGCACTGGTATTTTTTGTATTACGCAAGCCCCACGGACCGTTTGAAGTCAATGGGGGTTCCTTATTTTCCGAGAAATCAGTCAGAGTATGCGTTCAGCAGCCGGGCGCAGTCAACAAAAAAACGACTGGTATCAAAATGGAAGAGCTCTGTCAGGCCCAGGGGAAAATTCATGAATTCACCATGGTCAACCCCCCAGTATACCCCCAGCACGTCCGATTCGATTCCCGTGCCCGGGATGACCTTTTTCCCCACGACTTCCCCCATCCATATCCAGTTACCGGCAATATCCGGGTCAGGATGATCGTGAAAAGGCCCTTTTGTGCTGTGAACGGATATCAGCCCGTCATCTTCCCGGACGTTGAAATAGTCTGTTTTGTACAATGCATGGATCAGCCAGAATTCGCTGAGCATATAGTTCCAGTTCATTTTTCCGGAAAAACTGAAATATTTAACCCCCGGCATATCCGGGCAATTGGGGTTAAATACATTTTCAGTATACTCCGGCCACATTTCAACGTGGGAGCCGCGGGCATGGGAACCGGCACTGTCCGTGACACCGCCGATCACCCAGCTGAGAAGCGACTCAATCGGATTGACGATGCTTGGCGGAAGAGAGACTTCGCCAACGGCAAGTTTGGTGAGATCCACGCCTTTGTTGGCGCCGGAAAGCGATATAAGCGCATTGACACGATCCGCCATCCCCAGTTGTGAAATCATCCACCGGGATGTCAGCGCCCCCTGGGAATGGGCAATGATGTTCACTTTGGAAGCATTCAATCCGTTGCTGCCGATGATATGTTCCACAACTGCCTTGAGTTCGTGACTCCGGCCGACACAATCCGGATCCGGTTCGATATAGGCGTCGTAGGTCTCGCCGTCATACCAGGGAAGCTGTGTGATCGGGCCTGCAGACGAATAGCCCGCGCCTGTGATATCTGCCACATGAACCTCTGTGAACCCCGCATCTTCCAGGGCGCGTTCTATCTTCAGCCAATAGTCCATTTCCACAAATCCCACCTCATATTTGTCTGTTCCCAGGTAACCGGGAACCAGGACAATGGGATAGATCTGTGTGACACCGGCTGTCTCGGCGCTGATAATGGTTTGGCGGACCTGCACGGCGGCAGGGGTCAACTCTTTTTCGTTAAACACCCCTTTAAACGGCAGATCGGCGAAAGCGGGCATAAAAGCGGTAAAAAGAAAGAAGATCAAAGAAAAAAAAACAGGTTTTAAAACGTCCATGGATCCAATCCTTTCCGATTGAATTCTAGTCTGCTGAATTCATTTCGATGAGATATAAAAAAAATAGACAGGGGCACGATTGAATGAGAAAGTCCCCTGCCAAAAGGTGTTATATCATTATTCTGAATAAAGCAATTTTTTTCTTTGTTAAAGATTCAAACAATGTACCTCAACGTTGCAACGATGAGGTGTACTGTTTCTAAACCATGTCAGGAGATTCGCTGCAGATGGATTCAACCAGTTCCTGCGGCGTCATCCGCCTCCGGGAGAGCCGTGGGACACCGTTTTCCACCACCACTTCCGCGGGCATGGGCCGCAGGTTGTACGTACCGCCCATGGCATAACAATATGCGCCGGCATCCCGGATGGCCAGGATATCCGACTCCCGGATTTCCGGAATGGCGCGGCCGGCGGCAAAGAGATCCCCGGTTTCACAAATATTGCCGCAAACGTCATAGACCGCCGGGCTGCCAAGGGGATGGCTGATATTGTCAATGGTGTGCCAGGCATCGTAAAACATGGGCCGGATCAGTTGGGGGAAACCGGAGTTGGTCCCGCAGATGATCCGCGACCGGTTCCTTTTAATGGTATTGACTTCCACCAGCAGGGTGCCGGCATTGGCGGTCAGGTATTTACCCGGTTCAAACCAGAGGCCGAGCTTTCGGCCGTATCTGTCACAAAACCCTGAGAACCGATCCACAACCGCCCGGCCCAGGATGTTGATATCAATGTCCGGTTCATCCGGTTCATAGGCGACCTTGAATCCCCCGCCGAAATCCAGGAACTCAAGATCCGGGAACCGTCCGGGTACGGCGACAGAGAAGATCTGTTCCATGGCCTTTAAAATTGAATCCGCCTTTTTCAAACCCGACCCGGTATGTTCATGCAGACCCGTGACTTTCAGGTCGTATCGCCGGGTGACGGCTGCGGCCGTGTCCGCATCTTCCAGCAGGATGCCGAATTTGGTCAGATCGCCGCCGGTCTTGATCTTGTCATGGGCCCCGTCCACCACATCCGGGTTGAAGCGCAGGCAGACCCGGGTGCCGGGATATGTTCTGCCGTACTTTTCCAGGCGGGACAGAGAACCGATATTCATCAGCACCCCGGTTTCGGCGATCTCTTTCATCTCCGCGTCGGTAATATTGTTGGCCGTATAGATAATATCCTTTACATAAAACCCGCAGGCTGTTGCCATATGGAGGTCACCGGGGCTTACGGCGTCAATGCCGGCACCCAGCTTATGAAAGGCCTTGAGCACCGACGGATTATAGTTGGCTTTCATGGCATAGCAGATTTTGAGCAGGGGCCAGGGAAAGGCGGTTTTAAAGGTCTGGTACTGGACTTTGATCTGATCCAGATCATAGACATAGGTGGGTGTACCGAATTGATCGGCGATTTCGATTAAATGGTCAGGGGTCATAGGATATTCCTTTATTAATTCATATTGAAAGCATATTATATTTATAAAAACAATTTATCAAGAATAAAATTCTTTTAATATTAATAAATAAAAAACTTTATTCTTATTTTGAGTTAATTCGTAGAATATATCGAAAATCGGCTGCCGATTAAACCGATCGCTTCCCAACAGAGCGATCTGCCCCGAATGCGGCACAAAGATGTTCAGCCAAAGATGAAACGGTCTGAATGTATAAGAAAGGATAAAAGCGGACCGTTGAAAGAGGCGACGATGAATATGTCGTCTGCCCTTAAACGGTTACCCGTTGGAAAAGCCGTGAAGAGAATATTTTCACGGCTTTTTCAACCCAGATCCACCATCAAACTTTTTTTGGCATGTGAGCCATGGGTTTTCACCCCCTCCCTGGCCACCGGCAAGGTGCCGGATGCAAGGCGGCAAGGAGTGACGAGTGAGGCGTATCATTCATACTCCGCAGGGAGGAACGATCGCAGGCAACGCAGCAGGCGGTACCTTGACGGTGGATCAGGGTCCAACGACGGGGTTATTTATCTGGTTAGCTCTTTATGACAGTTGATCAGATCTTCCACCACCTCTGGTTCGGCCAGGGTGGAAACATCTCCCAGGCTGTCAAACTCATCATTTGCAATTTTCCGCAGGATACGGCGCATGATTTTTCCGGAGCGGGTTTTGGGCAGCCCGGTTGCAAAGTGGATAATATCCGGGGTGGCAATGGGTCCGATCTCTTTTCTGACATGCTGCTTCAGCCGGTTTAGCAGATCGTCATCCGGCCTTACACCGACGTTGACGGTGACAAAAGCATAGATGCCCTGCCCTTTAATATCATGGGGAAATCCGATCACGGCGGCTTCAGCCACATTCTCATGGCTGACAAGGGCGCTTTCCACCTCTGCCGTTCCCATCCGATGACCGGAGACGTTAATCACGTCATCCACGCGGCCGGTGATCCAGTAATAACCGTCTTCGTCCCTGCAGCATCCGTCGCCGGCAAAGTAGTATCCCTCAAACATCTGGAAATAGACTTTTTCAAACCGGTCATGGTTGTTGTAAACGGTCCGCATCTGCCCGGGCCAGGGTTCTTTAAAGGCCAGTATTCCGTCACAGGGGCCGTCCATCTCTTTGCCGTGCTCATTCAGGATGACCGGACAGACGGAAAAGAAAGGCAGTGTGGCAGACCCGGGTTTCTGATCTATGGCATAGGGCAGCGCACTGATCATAATGCCGCCGGTTTCCGTCTGCCACCAGGTGTCGACAATGGGGCATCTCTCTTTTCCCACATGTTTAAAATACCATCTCCATGCTTCCGGGTTGATGGGCTCCCCCACCGACCCAAGTATCCGCAGGGAAGAGAGATCGTACGTTTCAACCCATTCCGCCCCCTGGGCCATGAGCGCCCGGATGGCGGTGGGAGCGGTGTAGAATTGATTGACCTTCCATTTATCCACCGTGGACCAGAACCGTCCCGGGTCCGGATAGTTGGGAACCCCTTCGAACATGAGGCTGGTGGCGCCCTGAGAGAGGGGGCCGTAGACAATGTAGCTGTGGCCGGTCACCCATCCGATGTCGGCCGTGCACCAGTAGATGTCATTGTCATGATAGTCGAAAATATAACGGAATGAGATGCCGGTATGGACCATGTAGCCGCCGACATTATGCTGCACCCCTTTGGGTTTTCCGGTGGACCCGGAGGTATAAAGGATAAAGAGCGGATCTTCGGCATCCATCCACTCCACCGGGCAGTCCGCGTCCTCTTGTGCCGTCTCTTCATTCCACCACAGATCCCTGCCCGGTTTCATATCAATATCCGTGCCGGTACGGTTGACGACAAAACAGCACGCCACCGAATGCCCCTTTTTCACGCACAGGTCCAGGGCGATGTCGACATTGGCTTTTAAGGGGATCGCCTTTGCCCCGCGCATCACCCCGTCCGCGGTGAC
>JANQML010000410.1 GCA_028280105.1 Desulfobacula sp.
TCCGATTAAGTTTCTGATGCTAGGGGTTGAACAGCAAATGACGCCAAGACTGTCAGTCCTTTCAGAGAGATTGACATTATCAAGACCTTTTTTTCGGAACATATTTTTGTCATTTGCTGTAATAGACCGTTACGGCGAACCGATCAGCCCCTTGAATACCTGTCTTAAGTCTTTCTGACTGATCCGGCCGAAATCATCGTTTTCAGAACAGATTCCCGGCGACGGCTGCGGTATCGGGCGCGGCCTTCCCGGATCTTTCACGGAAAATCGTTCCATGCCCGGTTTTTTGTGGGGATTTTTTTTGCGGTAATTGTCCAGCCAGGCATCACAATTGCCATGATCTCCTGCAAACATGACATAGATGCGTTTCCGGTCTTTGATGCAAATCAACCGGAATCCCGATCCCAGGTTGAACTTGAGGCAGTTTTCCAGGCGATTGTCCCTCCGGGGACAGAGCAGGCCGTTTTTTGACGGTGTCTCTCCCCGGATCAGGGCACGAATGATCCGCCTTGCCCGTTGTGCGGCAATGGCCGGTGTGTGGTGCTGTCTTTCCATTCCGGACAGTTGCCGGTAGACCTTTGGATAGACATAGATCTGGTCTGTCATGGTTCTCCTTGCCTGGCACTGTTCTCAGCAACGGCCCGGGGAACCGCAGGCCATACAACCGCCACTGATCCCCGGCCCGATAAATCACTTAGACTCCGGATTCCTATGGTCTGCATAAAAAAAGTATACGGATTAAAACGTATAAAAAAGCAAAGAATTTGGCAAATCGATAATATACATGCCTTTTAAAAGGCGTATTAAAAAATCCGATAAACTAGCTGTAGAATATCGGGTCCGAAGTGTCGAATATTCTACACATCTTTCCGCTTCCAACACCCATAAAAAGAATTATTATATTTAAAATCAGATAATTAAACACAAATATGCGATATGGCATATTTCATGCTAATTACCTAAGTCTATTAAACCGTTATTCACTGGAACCGGTATTCACTGTTTAGGAGAGACGTTAAAATGAAGATGAGAATCCTGCAACCAATCATATTCAGCATGGGTCTTCTATTCTGGGCCGATTCATTCTCTTTTGGAGAAGTCAAGAAAGAGTGGGCTCAGGAAGGGCTCACCCGGATTGAACAACGGTTTTCAAACGATCTTCTTCTGCCGGATCTACTTGAATATGCCTATGGGTCCAATCCGTCCATCGCAGCCTCAAAAGCGTCATGGAAAATGGTCATTGAAACCTACCAAATAGAGAAAAGTTACCCGGATCCCCAGCTGATGGTGACGGTTTTCCCCTCCCCCATTGAAACCCGGCTGGGTCCTCAGGATTGGAACCTGAGCCTTTCACAACCCATCCCCTTCCCCGGCAGACTGACCCGGAAGGCAAAGATCCTTGAAGCCGAGGCCGCCATTTCAAAGCTGAAGGTCGACAAAACCGTTAAAAATATCGTAACCGCCATCTCAAGTTCTTACTATGAATTGATCTATATCCAGACCGCCGTTGAGATTGCCGAGGCCAATTTAAATTTAAATCAGGAACTGGTAAAGATCAGTGAAAATGCGTACGCAGAAGATAAAGCCCTGTTTTATGATATCTCCAAAGCACGGGCACAGACCGCCCAGATCCGGTATGACATCCTTCTTTTAAAAGAACTGGAGCAGGCTGAAAAAGCGAAATTGAATACCATTTTAAACCGGCCGCCCGACGCAGTCCTGGGAAGGGCCCGCCAAGGTGCTCTTCGGCCCGTGGTATACACACTCAATGAGATCTACCGTCTGTCAACGGAAAATCAGGAGGATGTGCAAATTGCAGCGGAAACGATTTTAAAAACGGAAGAATCCATAAAACTATCCGGATATGATTCCCTGCCTTCATTTAAACTGGGACTTTTTTATGCCGGTATTGGTGATCCCGACGTGCCCAATCCCCCACGGGATGCCGGGGATGATGCGCTGGGTGTCCAACTGGGATTGACGATTCCCATATGGTCCGGAAAGAATAAAAGCCGGAAGGCCAGGGCAGAGGCCGGAAACCGTAAGGCCAAAGCCGACAAGCGTTGGATTGAAAACACCGTTAAGGAAAAGATCAGCCGGTTGTGGTTCAGACTCCAAAACTCAAACCGGCTGATCCTTTTGTACGAAAAAAACCTGATTCCCCAGGCATTGAAATCGGTTCAAACCGCTGAAACCTGGTTCAGGCAGGGAGAGGGCAGTTTTTCCGATTTTCTTGAAATTCAGGCAACCGCTTATAATTTTCAACTCTCCCTTGCCCGGGCAGAGGCAGACTACAGGCAGTCCCTTGTCAGACTGGAGCAACTGGCAGGTGTCGTACTGGACCGGAAAGTGAAGAATAAAGAAGGGAAAGGAGAAAGAACCCATGAAAATTAAGAGAGCCGTTCTTCCGATTGCCTGTCTGTTTTTCACGTCCCCCCTGTTCGGCGGTTACGCTGAAATGAATACAACATTTCAAAACTATACCCCGCCGGATTATTATATCCGTTCTTTGGAACGGGAACGAAAACCGACAACCGGGGAACCGGCTTCAGGCACGACGATTGACAAGGCAAATCTGCCAGCCGGTTTAATTTCATCCCGAATCGATGAGTTGAACCGATTATACGAACAAAGCAGGCCGGACAAATCTCCATCCTCCTTTTTCTCCGTAAAAGACCATCAAACCGGTGTAGCGCTATCGGCCACGGCATCGGACACCCGGGCTGTTAAAGAACGGGTCGGCCGCAGTTTAAACCCGTGGGAAATAGAATGGTTTGCCGCCGTGAGAAACCCGGCAATTCTTGCAGCAAAAAAAAAGATCACCGCCGAATTGGAATCCTTTTCCCAGATACGGGCGCTGGATGAAAACTTGAACCGATACACAGCATTTACCAGTGGAATCAACAACAGAACCGGACCGCTGAAAATGACCGGCTCAATGAAACAACAATTCCCCTTCCCCGGGACGACCGCATTACAGGCAAAAATGATCCGGGAACAGATAGCCGTTTTAACAAAACAGATGGAGATCATCGAAAAAAAGATCATCACGGACACGCGCAAAGCCTATTGGGAGATCGTCTTTGTTGAACGGTCAATGGCTATCACCACGGAAACCGTCCAGGCCCTTGACCGGCTTAAAAATGTAGCAACCGCCCTGTATAAAAGCGGCCGGACCAGCTTTCAGGATGTCATAAAAATCAAAATCAGAATCGAAATACTGCAAGAGGCCCTTACCACGCTTTTGTCCAGGCGACAGAGCATAGAGGTAAGACTCAGGGAGCTGTTAAACCTTCCTTCGGATGCCGTTATCGGACGCGTTGTTTTTACCGAGCCCGATACCCCGGTCCCCGGCCTGGACATTCTCTATTCTCGGGCGGAGAAGAACCGGCAGGAACCGGCTGTCATCCGCCATCGGATCAACCGGGTGGAAACCTTGATAGAAATGGCCGAATCCATGATTCAGGAACCGTTCACACTCAATCTTTCAATATTTGAGAACCAGGCGGTGAATACCGTTGGCTCCGGGGCTGAGACGCCCTCTTTTCCGGAAAAAACCATGGCAGGCATGAAAAACAATCACCCGTCAAAACCCTGGTACGGTATCGAATCTCCCTGGCTGAATCAGACACGGCAAAATCTGCTAAGCCTGAAACAGGCGCTTGCAGCACAGGAAAATGAGACCCGCCGGATGGTGCGGGATGCCTGGTTCGCTGTGGATAAAAACAGGCGGGAGCTGGATCTGTACCAGAACCGGATTCTCCCCCTATCCCAATCCGCCCTGGATGTTTCCACCCGGGAGTATGAATCCGGATCAATACCCTTTTCCCAGGCCATTGACTCATATATGAATTGGCTGCAGACAAAATTGACCATTGCCGAAAAAGAAACCGCCCTGGGAACAGCCGTATCCAATCTTGAACAGGTAATCGGAACCCGCTTCTGATATTGACCGTGGAATAGGATAATAATTATGACATCCAAAGGAAATCCCCCCCGCACCCTTTTAACGATTTTGCTTACAGCCCTCATAACCGGCAGCCTGGTCTGGGCGGCCATGCGATTTACAGCCCCGCACACCGGCGGTCATCCTGCCGAAGATGCGGCGGGTCCGCCGGAAACCCGGGCCAATGATCCGGGGGAGAGAAAGATTCTCTATTGGCAGGCACCCATGGACCCCATGGAAATCTATGATGAACCCGGAAAGAGCAAAATGGGGATGGACCTGGTACCGGTTTATGAAGACGAAGTCGCAGGCAAGGCCGAAACCGGAGAGCGGAAAATCGTATATTGGAAAGCCCCCATGGATCCGACCGAAATATATGACGCGCCCGGAAAAAGTAAGATGGGAATGGATCTGGTGCCGGTTTATGAAGATGAACTGGTGGGCGGTGTGGATATTAAGATCAACCCGGTGGTTGAGCAGAATATGGGGCTGAGAATCGAGCCGGTCCGGCAGGGTCCGTTGCAGCATACGATCCACACATACGGCCATATCACGTTTGATGAAACCCGGGTGGGTGTGGTCAGTTCAAAAACCGATGGGTGGATCGAAAAATTATACGCCGGTTATACAGGATTTCTTATAGAAAAAGGGGCGCCTCTTTTTGAAATCTATTCGCCGTCTCTTCTGGCCGCCCGGGAAGAATATCTGTCTGCATCCAGAAATTACCGAACCCGTCAAACCCGGTTGAACAAAGAGATCCTGGACTCTGCAAAGAAACGGCTGACATACTTTGATATTGCCGAGCGCGACATTCTGGATATACGGAAAAAAGACCGGGTTGAAAAAACCGTTATCATCCGGTCGCCTTTCACCGGTGTGATTACCGATAAAAACGCCGTCCAGGGTGGTTTTGTAAAAGCCGGTACCGACCTGTTTACCATCACCGATCTCTCCCGTGTCTGGGTGGAGGCCCATATTTTTGAATATGAACAAAAGCTTGTTTCAATCGGCCAGGAGGTTGAGATGACCCTGTCGTACCACCCGGAAAAGACCTACACGGGAAAAATCTTTTATATCTTTCCCTATCTTCAGCCACAGACCCGGGACGTTATCGTCCGGATCGGTTTTGAAAATCAAAACCATGCGCTCAAACCGGATATGTATGCCCGGATAAAAATAAGAACCGATCCCATGGACAACGGACTCTCCATTCCGTCCCAGGCCGTGATTCACTCGGGCGAAAAAAAGATCGTCTTTGTTCCAAACGGAAATGGGGTGTATACCCCCCGGGAAGTCCGGACCGGCCGAACGCTTGATGCGGGCCGGGTGGAAGTCTTAACCGGGCTGACCCGGGAAGACCGGGTGGTGGTGTCGGGTCAATTCCTTTTGGATTCGGAATCTAAGCTCAAAGAGGCGATTCAAAAAATGATGGAGTTAAAATCCGGCACAGATGAAAACAATGGTGATACAGACGATTTTTTCGACGACATGGATTTTGAAGACGACTTTTTCAAAGATATAGACACCTAAGGCTCCCCATCATGATAGATAAGATTATCGAGTGGTCGGTAAACAACCGGTTCCTGGTGGTTCTTGCCACCGTTTTCATCGTTGCCGCCGGCATCATGGCCCTGATCAAAACCCCCCTGGATGCCATTCCGGATCTCAGTGACGTCCAGGTCATCATCTACACGGAATATCCGGGCCAGGCACCGGAAGTCGTTGAGGACCAGGTCACCTATCCGCTGACCACCGCCATGCTCAGTGTGCCGTTTGCCAAGGCGGTCCGGGGATACTCTTTTTTCGGCGTCTCGTTCGTCTATCTGATCTTTGAAGACGGCACCGATATCTATTGGGCCCGTTCCCGGGTGATGGAGTATCTGAACGTTGTATCCGGCCGGCTGCCCGAAGGGGTGACCCCCAGCCTGGGTCCGGATGCCACAGGCGTGGGCTGGGTCTATGAGTATGTCTTAAACGATACAGGTGGAAACACGGATCTCCAGCAGCTCCGCTCCCTGCAGGACTGGTTTTTAAAATATGAATTAACCGCGGTTCCCGGCGTCTCCGAAGTGGCCAGCATCGGCGGGTTTGTCAAACAATACCAAGTCGAGGTGGATCCGAACAAGCTGGTTTCCTACAATATCCCCATCCAAAAAATCAGTATGGCGATCAAACGGTCGAATTCCGATGTGGGGGGCAAGCTGATTGAGATGGGCGAAACCGAATTTATGGTGCGGGGACTGGGGTATCTGTCGTCTGTTGAAGATATCGAGAATATTGTCATATCGGTTGATAAAAAAGGCACGCCCGTTTTACTGAAGGATGTGGCAACCGTCGGGATCGGACCGGAACTCCGCCGGGGGATCCGCGAGTGGAACGGTGAGGGGGAAACCGTCGGCGGTATCGTGGTCATGCGTTATGGAGAGAATGCCCTTGAGGTCATCCAAAGGGTCAAGGAAAAATTAAACGACCTGGAAAAAGGGCTGCCCGAAGGGGTGGAGATTCTCAACGGATATGACCGGTCCGCCTTAATCAAAAGAGCGATTGATACCTTAACAAGAAAACTGACCGAAGAGATGATCGTCGTGGCCTTGATCTGTGTGGTCTTCCTTCTCCATTTCAGATCCGCATTTGTGGCTGTTGTTACTCTGCCGGTGGGTATTTTGATCTCTTTTGCCATCATGTATCCCCTGGGCATCAACGCCAATATTATGAGCCTGGGCGGCATTGCCATCGCCATCGGCGTGATGGTGGATGCCTCCATCGTACTGGTGGAAAACGCCCACAAACATCTGAAGAGGGATCAGGGGAAAACACCCCATATCCAAGTTATTATCAATGCATCCAAAGAGGTGGGACCGGCCCTTTTTTTCAGCCTTCTGATTATCACCATCTCCTTTTTACCCGTCTTCAGCCTGGGGGAGCAGTCCGGCCGGCTGTTTAAGCCGCTTGCCTATACAAAAACAACGGCCATGGCCGCCGCATCTTTGCTGGCCATTACGCTTATCCCCGTGCTCATGACCTTTTTTGTCAAGGAGACCCCCATTGATCCCGGACTGCCGAGAGCAAAGAAACGGGGGATCTGGACGGCCGCCGTCTGCGGTCCTCCGGCCGCGGTCATAGTGATGGGGCTGATCGGAATGGATTTACCGGATATCAGCCTGGTGGCGGCCCTGGTTTTGTCTCTCTTTTTATTCTTCTGCCTGGTGCCCCAAAAAATCAGGGATGAAAAGAAGAACCCCCTGGGACGGCTGCTGATACGGATCTATACGCCCGTTATCCGCACGGCACTGAAATGGAAAAAGACAACCCTTTTAATCGCCCTTTTTGCCGTCCTCGTCACCGGGTATCCCATGACCCGGGTGGGCAGTGAATTTATGCCGCCTTTAAATGAGGGGGACCTGTTGTATATGCCCACCACCCTGCCGGGAATTTCCATTACCAAGGCAAAAGAATTATTACAACAGACCAATAAGATCATACAACGGTTTCCCGAAGTAAAAAGTACTCTGGGTAAAATCGGACGGGCGGAAACCTCCACCGACCCGGCCCCCCTGTCTATGATCGAAACCGTCATCATGCTCCGGCCGGAGGTGGAATACGAACGGATTGAAAAAAATCGGTTTTTCTCCGACTGGCCCGGCTGGTTAAAAAAGCCGCTGACCTGGATATGGCCTGAAACAGTCAACGGCCGGATCATTCATGAATGGCGGAAAAAAGAGGTGGACCGGTTTTTCTCCGACTGGCCCGGTTTTTTAAAATCGCCTTTATCCCGGGTCCTGCCCACGGAACGGTATATCACCATCAAAGAGCTGACCAACGACCTGGAGCAGGCCGTTCAGTTCCCCGGGTTGACCAATGCCTGGACCATGCCCATCAAAACCCGTATCGATATGCTCTCCACCGGGATTAAAACGCCCGTGGGAATAAAGATCCTGGGGCCGGACCTCGGGACGCTGGCAGGTATCGGAGAAACCATCGAAGCGGCGTTGCGTAACCAGCCCGGAACCCTTTCCGCCTTTTCCGAACGGGTCACCGGCGGCAACTACCTCGATTTTAAAATCAACAGGAACACCATTGCCCGGTACGGCCTGGCTGTTCAGGATGTCCAGGATATCATCAAAACCGCCATCGGCGGTATGAACCTCACCTATACGGTGGAGGGCCTGGAAAGATATCCGGTCAACCTCAGGTATAAACGGAATTTCAGGGACAATATCGATATGCTCAAACGGGTGATGGTTCCCACCCCGTCCGGGGCCCAGGTGCCGCTGACCCATCTGGCGGAAATCTCGATCCATAAGGGGCCGGCCGGTATTAAAAGTGAAAACTCAAAACGCACCGCCTGGGTATTTGTCGATGTGACAGGGGTGGATATCGGCACCTATGTTAAAAACGCAAAAAAAAGAGTGGCCGAGACCGTCAAGCTGCCGGTGGGGTATTCCATTGTCTGGTCCGGCCAGTATGAGTATATGGAAAAAGCCCGGCAGACATTGAATATCATTGTTCCGGCCACATTGCTGGTTATCTTTATCCTGCTTTTCATCCATTTTAAACAGATGCCTCAGGTCCTCATTGTTATGGCAAGCCTGCCGTTTGCCCTGCTGGGCGGAATATGGCTGATCTATCTCCTCGGGTACAATATGTCCGTTGCCGTGGGGGTCGGATTTATCGCACTGGCAGGCCTGGCCGTTGAAACCGGCATTGTCATGCTTGTCTATCTGGATGAGGCCTTTAACAGAAAAAAAGGGCAAAACCGGTTAAATTCCGCTGCCGACCTCTATGATGCCGTTATCGAGGGGGCGGTTAAAAGGGTCCGTCCGTTGATCATGACCGAGGCAACAACCTTGATCGGACTTTTACCGATCATGTACGGTTCCGGTGCCGGTTCCCAGATCATGAAACGGATTGCAGCGCCGATGGTCGGCGGACTTGTTTCATCCACCGTCATGATCCTGATCATTATACCGATTCTCTACTCCATCTGGAAAATGTGGAGACTTGAAAGAAAACAATAACACCCCAAAAAAAAGGAATACACCATGGCAGACACGATTAAAACGACACTCATCGGGATTTTTTTCCTGCTTCTTTTTACCGGCTCCGGTTCTGCAGATACCCAAAAGAACCACTCCGATATGCACGGACATGATATGGCCGACCACAATATGGCCGGTGAAGACAGAATCGGGGCATTGGTCCATGAATCCGTCGTGGACGGATATATGCTGGCCTACCATTTGATGGATCTTCGGGATCACAACAAAGAAGATAAAGCCGCCATGAAAGAGTCACATGGTATGACCGGCAATGAGATGGACAAACCCCATCATCTGATGCTCTACATCATGGATAAAAATCACCGGCCGGTTACAGAGGGAAAAGTCGGATTCCTTATAAAAAGAGCGGACGGGAATGTCCAGAAAATCATGAGCATGGCCATGAGCAAGGGTTTTGGCATAACCGCGGATATGAAAGAAAAAGGGACGTATCAAATCACCGCCAAAGCCGTTATGGGGGAGACACAGATCATGGATCGATTTGATCATGAAATAGAGTAAGCCACTGTTTTTCGGCATATGCGGGTTCATCCCGTACCCGCGAAACGTCTACTATCTCCGATGAGTGCGGTAAGGCGGTTTGGACTCCCCCAGCGGTTTTATACGGATAACGGGGCTGCTTATACGGCGACGAAATGAAAAAAGCACGTATTCTTGACTTGAGCGCTAATGCAAGACGCTTTGAGAATCCGAATCAATAGGAGGTTGTATGCTGAGCAATGGAGAGTCACCCGCAGAATTTTTTGATTATAAACCCCACCCATTTGCAGATACCTACCGGCTGAAAACGCCTTATCTTGAAGAACAGGACCAACGCTTTTTTAAAACCGCGCTGTCTTTGATCTCTACAGGGAAAAATTTTACCCTGTGCGGTCCTTCCAGAGCCGGAAAATCAACATTGGTCCACTATGTTTTATCAAAACTGGATTCCAATTGCTTCAGGCCGTCACTGGTGCATTACGGTGAGCTTCAGCGCAACAGCATACTCAAAGCCATGGCCGATGTCCTGGGAGTTGAGACGTCGGGCAGAACAGTGCCCCTGCTTATAAAACTACAAAACAGATCATGAAAATGGCATCTGACAATCGCAGTATGTTCCCGGTGTTCCTTATTGACGACGCCCATCTGATGGAAAAGGAATCGTTGATGGACATATGTTCATTGATGTTCAATCCTGACATGGAAACGGTTGCTGCCAGTTTTATCCTTGTGGGAGACGAGACGTTTGATAAGAGACTTCAGCTACAGGTGATGGCACCGATCAAAACCCGTTTGACCGGCATCTTCGCCCTGAATAACTTGAGCGAAGCCAAGAGTATTGACTTCATCAAGTTCCGGTTGGCCAATGCCCAGGCACCGGAAACACTTTTTAAAACCGATGCCGTCAGCATTATGTTTTCTCATTGCAAGGGAAACAGGCGTCAACTAATGAATATGGGCACTCTGCTTATGGCTGAGGTTTTTTACCGACAGGAGAAAACCATTGATGCGGAATTAATTTATAATTGTGACCAGATAGAGATATCTGAGTGAAACAAAGGCATACGAGAGGGGACGCCGATGCCAAGGGATAGCTCAGTGTGTTAGCGCCGGTGTGATAATGACATAAAACAACCGGTTTAAAAATGTTTGGCAAAATCAGGCCGGTCCATCCGCT
>JANQML010000411.1 GCA_028280105.1 Desulfobacula sp.
TGCAGTCCCCGGTGTCTGCCAACGGCAAACGCCTGGCAGAGCAGGGCGACATGGCCGTGCTTGAGGACGATACCCACGGATCCGTGATCGTGAAAGTAACAAACCTGGCCGCTGATTATGCCGCTTAGATTTAAGAAAGATACAACATACCGGGGAACTGCTTGGAATCCGAAGGCTTGCTGCTGCAGGATTCCCCCTGGCCCCGGAGATGCTCACCCATGAAGAACGGCTTGATTTAGGAAAGGTAAACCAATGGCTAACACCGGCACTGTTACACTTGCACTAAAAATTATAGATGATGAAGGCCCCATCCGGACGATTCGGAATCTCGGCGGAGAACTCGTAAAAGCGGGTCAAAGGGGGCAAAAGGCGTTCAATGATATGGAGAGGAGTGCCAGAACCTTTGATAAAAGTGCCAAGATGTCTGCCGGCACCATGATGAAGATGGGTGTCGGTGTGGTCGGGGTTCTGGATTTGGCAAAAGCCTGGGGCGTACTCAAAGATTCCGTAAAGCAGTACCTGGATCTGGCCGGAGCCCAGGAGGCTGCTGAGCAGCGGTTGGGAGCGGTATTGAATGCCACGGGTCATGCCGCGGGTTATAACCTTGAGCAACTCAAAGCCATGGCCTCGGGTTTACAGCAGGTGACCAAGGTGGGGGATGAGACGACCCTGGCAGGGATGGCTGTCTTGGCCACGTTTGAACAGATCCGTGGAGAGGCGTTTGAACGGACAACCCAGGTGGCTTTGGATATGTCCGAGGTCATGGGGAAAGATTTAAATACCGCCATGACCATGCTCGGCAAGGCTGTCAGTGATCCAATTGAGGGATTTGCCTCTCTTTCACGGGCGGGTGTGACCTTTACCGACAGTCAGAAAGCTGCCATGACCGCCATGCAGGAATCCGGAGACCTGATGGGGGCCCAGAACATCATGCTCAAGGAGCTGGAAAGCAAATTCGGCGGAGCTGCCGAAGCTGCGGCCGAAACATTCCACGGGGGGCTGGCCCGGGCAGCAAATGCATTGGGTGATACCAAAGAAGAATTGGGGTTTGTTATCACAAAAAATCAGTTTTTTATCGAACTCACCCACATGGCTACACAAGTCTTTATGGAATGGGGACAAAAAATACAGGAAAATCAATCCTATCTCATGAATCTTGCCAAAGGCGGGGTCATTACTTTGGTGGAAAGTTTGCAGGCCGGGATTGATGTTTTAAGATTTTTTCATAACGGCTGGCTTGGAATAAAGCTTGTGGGCAATTTTGCTGTTGCATCTGTCGGACTGGCGCTTCACAAATTATACCCGATTTTAAGGGACTTAATGAAACCTTTGGATGCTGTTTTTAAAGGGGCACAAAAATTGGGAATAATAGATGTTAATCCGTTTGATGCTCTGGAAGAAGGCTTGGGTGTATTTAAAGATTCAAGTGCTGATGTTGTCAAATCCGTTATCGCGGATATTGAGGAAAGCAACCGGAAATATGACCGTTGGGGGAAATCGATTGATCAGGTCAAGGATAAAATCAAAGACATCCCGACCCATGTGGTGAAAGCGGCCAATGTTGAGGCAGATGTCCATGATAAGCGAATGAAGCAGATCGAAGAACAGAAAAAAGCTTATGATGCGTTAGAGAAAAATAGAGCCGATGCTCCTCAGAAAGCCGATTCTCAAAAGGAGGAAAAAAACCTTGCCCAGAAGAAAAAAAGCAGGGAGGGCGAACTCAAATCGCTTCAGGAAACCAACCGCGAAAAATATAAGATCGAAATCGAACTTGCCAAACAGGTTCAGGAAGATACCTGGCTGATAAGGGACAAAGGATTGAAGGCCGCTGAAAAGCAGCATGAGGAGACCCAGGCCCGGATTACGGAACTTGAATACCGGGAGACGCTGAAACGGGAAGAGGAGGCTGCCAAAGCCCTTGAACAGAAGCAGGAACAGCAGAAAAAGGAGTATGAAGAGTTTGTAAAATCCATTGAAGAGAAAACAGCGGACAAACTCTATGATCTGTTTCAACGGCCTTCCGAGGCCTGGAAAGAGACCGTTGATGAGTTTAAAGGCTATTTTTCCGGGATCATGGACCGGCTGACCGATTATTTTCACCGGACCCTGGCCGACTGGGCTGCCAAAGCCATTGCAGAGCCGATTATCGTTCCGTTCATCCAGCAGATGGGGAGTACCGTCTCCGCCATATTCGGACCCGGGGCTAAAAGTGCCTTCGGACTTGATGGGGTGCCGGACAACGGTGCATCTGCCGGCGGTACCGGCAATTTCCTGTTCGGTTCCCTGGCTGACAAATATCTTAACACAGTAATCCCAGGCACGACCCACATGGGCATGACCCCTGCCGGAATGCAGGAAATCGGCGGCACAACCTGGGGATCGGCCATAGGCGCCGGTGTGTTCAGCAGTATCGGGTACTCGACACTGGGCAAGGCCATCGGCCTGCCCCAGTCTGAATATTCAGGATTCACTTCCGGTCTTGGGGGGTCTGCTATGAGTGCATACGGCGGCAAACTGGCCACTATGACAGGTCTCAGCTTTCTTGGCGGTCCGGTTGGCATTGCACTGGGAGCTGTTTTAGGGGGTGTTCTTGGCGGCCTGTTTGGAAAAGATGATCCGGATCCCCGCGTGGGGGTGGTCTTGGGCAAGGCGCCAAGCTTTGCCGGTGAAGGTGAACAGACCTCTTCGGCATATGATTACTATCCCTGGCTTCAGGACATCGGCAACCGGTCTGCCACGGGCGATGCGGTCCGAACTTATATCGATGCTAGGTTGAATGCCGTGGATGAAGCCTTTGATTTCAGTGTGGGTGATATCATCAGCCAGACACCGGGAAAGACCATCGTCAATCCCCAGGATTATGACGGGGATATGGGCCGGATGCTCTCGGACCTGGAACAGGGATTGTTTAACATCCTTCAGCAAGGGCTTGTGGAGGGACTCCAGGGCGGCCTCTTCTCCCACCTGGAAACGGATTTTTTCAAACAGATCGCCCTAGACGGGGAAGGGGCCTTTGATACCTTTTCAAGATTCGGAACCGTGGTCACTGAAACCGATCAGTTCCTGGAAAAGTTTACCCGCCAGATCAATGAATTCGGGGAAACCTCTGTATCCGCATTTGAGAATATTCAGACCATCACCGGTATCCTCACCGAATCTCAA
Source organism: Desulfobacula sp. (assembly GCA_028280105.1). Lineage (GTDB taxonomy): Bacteria > Desulfobacterota > Desulfobacteria > Desulfobacterales > Desulfobacteraceae > Desulfobacula. Next base: position 3,163 of record JANQML010000411.1, read on the forward strand.
GCCGGTATCGATCAGATTACGGATATGGGGTCCATCATTCAGCTGGAATCCATGACTGATGCCTGGAAAGAACTGATACAGACCATGGAAGATGCCCATGCCACGGTGGAAGAGTTGACCCAGGCCGAAAAGAACCGGGACATCCTGGTCGGCAGTTCCATCACCGGGCTGAATGCCGCCGGCCTGCAGTCTGCCATCCTTTCCGGCGGGGATCTGAGCCAGGGCATGGACCAGATGCTCAACTCCCTGGTGGCGGCTTCGGCAGCCGAAGCCATTGCCCAGGAATACATATTACCCATTAACGAGGCTGTGGGCCGGGTCTGGGTGGAGACGGGCGGGGATATCGAAGCGGTCCTGGCTGAGATCGAAACCATTGACCTGTCCGGTGTTCAGGCGGAAATTAATGCCTTGAACCTGGCTTTGGGAAATGGGTTGGATCTGGTCACAAGCAACCTGATGAATGCTTTGTCCTATGAGATTAATCAGCTTGAAAAGGAACGGATGGTTCTCCAGGACAGGCTTAACCTGGCCCGGGAAAATTACATCGCCGCCCTGAATGAGGAGATCGATAAACAGAGAGAAATCGAATCCGTTGCCCGTCAAACTGCGGATACATTCCGGGATCTGGCGGCATCTCTTAAAACGGCCCAGGACGACATCCTCACCACTCTGGGGGTTCTGGCTCCCGAGCAGGAGTCCGCTTTGGCCAAAGACGCCTATGAAACGGCTCTTAAAGGGGCCTGGAATAAAGATACAGAGGCCATTCAGGCCCTGCCGGAGACCGCCCGGACCTATCTGGAGGCGGCTGAAAAGATTCTGGGCAGACTGGAGTACCGAAGCCTGGTCGGGAATGTCTACCGCCAGTTGGCAACCGTTGAAAAGATCGCTTACGCTGAGGTTACCAATCAGGACACAATTGCGGAAACCGCCCGGACCCGGTTGAATACTCTGGAAACAGACCTCCGCGATCTTGCCGGAGCGGCCCGGACCCTTGTTTCCCTCAAAGATGCTGCAGATGAATACCATAGCGCGGCTCTGGCCCTGGAAAATTCCGGATTGGATCTGCAGATCCAACAGCACCAGGATAGTCTGGCGGAACTGCAGCGGATCGCTACCGGAGTCCACGATCTGCCCGCAGCCATTGCTGCATATATAGACGCCGGTGGCCCTCCTGTCCCCGGAATTGATGGCGGCGGTTCAGGCGGAAGAACCGACGAAGACCCTTTTGTCAAGGCGGCAATGGCATACTTAAACGCCAACCGCGATGTTCTTTCTTACTTTGGTGAGCATGCCGGGACGCTGAACATGACGGCTGTTGACTTTGCCTGGCAACACTATGAACAATACGGCCAACATGAGAACCGAGTATGGGGATCCTTTGCCGCCGGCGGAATCTCGACCGGTCCCAAAAGCGGGTACCTGGCGGAGCTGCACGGTACGGAAGCCGTCATCCCCCTGGGAAGGGGCAGCCTGCCCCTCACCTTGCAGGGGGGATTGGATACAACACCGCTGATCCGGGAAATCCGGCTGCTGAGACAGGCGGTTGAACGGCAGGAACAATCCGAAGATAAACGTCATTTTGAAACCAACCGTGCCCTTAAAACCATCCGGGACAAGGTGATTATCTTTGATACCGTGGGCATGCCTGAAAGGAAGGTCTCCTGATGGATATGATAGAACCTAAAATACTGACCCATGCCGATATCCTGGAGAATAATCTTACCGAGGATTCAGACCCGGTCTGGGATCCTGCAATTGCCTATACCGTGGCAACCGCCGGCAGCGAGGTAACATCGGTCCGGATTCCCTGGGAAGCGGACCAGACCACCCCGGTGATGCCGGTCAAACGGTATGAGCTGATCAAAGACTCGGCTGCCGGCCATTACCCGCCTGACCATCCGTCCGAATGGTTGGACCAGGGCGCCACCAACCGATGGCGGATGTTCAACGGCGACCTGGAACTGCCCGCAGTGGCGGACGGCACGGAAAGCACTGACTCCGGCAAGATCGCCGTTAAGATCCGATCCGGAAAAATGGATGCCGTGGGCCTCTTCGGCCTGGTGGCCACCGGGGTTACATTCGAGCTGTACGACAGCAACGATTTCCTTTTGGAGACCCGGACCTACGATCTCATGGAATCGGGCAATATCTTTTCCTGGAGCACCTTTTTTTATGAGGACCGGTACTACCGCCGGGACCTGCTCCACGACTTTGATCTCTATCATGTCTCTTCTTTAAAATTTATCCTGGAGGACACCCGGCAGGATTCTTCTCCCCAGCTGGGGTACTGCCTGATCGGCAAGCGCCGGTACCTGGGCCAGACCCGGTACGGGCTTCGGACCACGGCCCTGGATTTCGGGCAGACCTTTGCCAAGCTGCTCGAAGCGGATGCCCATGTGGATGCGGACAAGCTGGATTATGTCCAGGGACTGCTGTCCAAGCTCTATGATATCCCCATCATCCTCCAGGCCAACAACCCCGGGATCGACTTTGAAAGCTTTCTGGTCCTGGGCAAATACAAATCATTTGACCTGGCATATGCCAATGACAGGCGGATCCCGCTCAACATACAGATGCAGGGATTAACCCAACAAAAGAGGTAATTCTATGGATTTTTCCGATTTTACGACCTGGCCGGTCGCCCCGAGCATGAAACACAGGCCGACGACCTTTGATCCCGAGGCAGAGGCGTTTCTGGGTCATTTCTCCACCTTTAGCGCTGAAATGTCCAACCTATTGGTGGAGCTTGAAACCTTTCAGCAGGAGATCAATACCAGTGAACAGAATACGGCCCAGGCCGTTCTGGATACCCGGACCGAACTGGACAACTGCCGGGTTGAAGTCAATCATTGTAAAGATGAGGTGGCTTTGGCCCGGTCACATGCCGATACCGCCTATCAATGGGCTGAAACTTCCCGGAATATAGAGGTGGCACCCGGGGAATACTCCAGCAGACATTATATGCTCACAGCAAAAGAGTATGTGGAAAATTTGCTCCAGAATCCGGCTTTTTCTTCATCAACCACGCCTTTGACCATAGGGATTGGCATCCAAGCCCTGGTTACGGCAGCGGCCTTGTCCTATCAACCCGGCATGTGGCTGGTGATCATTAATAAACATCAGCCCCGAACATGGATGAAAGGGTATGTCGATTCCTATGATTCGGTTACCGGGGATTTGTCCGTGAAGATCACCGGAACGTCGGGAACCGGAACGCATTCGGACTGGCTTGTGACACAGACCAATCCGGAGATCAACATAAATTTTGAAATTACAGCACTTGAACTGTTTAAGGTTCAATCTTTTTCATAGGAGGAAACATGACGGTTAGAAAAGCGACAAAAATAAAACCGGCCGGTGATACCGGTGTGGACTACACAAATGCCGGAGCCATTGCCCTGGCCGAGGTAAGTGTTCAGGCAGCGGAAGAAAGGGCGGGAACAGGGGCCATCCTTTTGGAGGCACCGGATATTACGGCTAATTTTTTGTATGATCAGAACCGGGAGGTATATGATATTAAAAGTCGAATTATCCCGCCGGAAAATGCCATTATATTTGAGAATGGAAATTATATTTTCACACCGGAACGGTTTTCAAACGACGGCGGGATGACCTGGGTTGAGCCCCGGGTGGCCGGTGGCCGGTGGATATTGGGGTTGGAAGCGCACAACTCTTCTTTATATGCGCCTTTGTTTGAGCACCGGCCCGGAGAAGGGTTGGCATATATTGAAGACAGAACAACTCTGGCTGTTAAAGCACTGCACAAACACCCGGATATGGATGCGATCCTGGCAAACGCGGACGTTGTCCATTGCGTGGTCTTTGGTAATGGTAACACCAATGTTGGCAGCCATGGGTTTGCACTTTTTGCCGATGCCACGCGGATTCATTCGTCAATCTCAATCCATACGGACAGCGGAGTTTCTGTATACGAATCAACGTTTGTTGTTTTGAAAAATGACATTGTAATCGGAAATGCTGATGGAAACGTGAACTACAGACGATTTTCGGTTTTCAGAGCCGAATCCGAGGGTGTAAACCGATTTGGATTCAGTAGCACAACAAGCGATGAAGTAGAAACCAAATTTACGATTGCAGGGGCAAATGTCTATAAAATAAAAGGACTATTTCCCGTTATTGATGAAGCCAACACCAACAAAGGAGGAATCACAGTTCTGGGTATAGAAGGGATTGGATATACAATCTCGCATTTATATGCCAGTACAATATACAATACATCATATAGTTCGAATATTGCCGCCAGCACTTCAGGCAACAATCCTTCAATGACATTGGTGGGAGAAACCCCGATCACAATAGGTATTTTGAATTCAGAACGGCATTTGTATACAGATCAAAATTATTACGTTTCACAAGAGGGGGGAGATTTATCTTTGTCATGGACATCGACACCTTATACAATGACCGAATCCATCGTGGTATCCCTTTCTGAAACGTTTGGAATGTTCAACCAGGAATATCTCACCACCAGTACGGTGGGGGGGATTGACTGGCTGGGCCAGACTGTTGCCGATGTGCCGGTTGTTTCCACGGCAGATAAGAGATACAGGGCCGATTCCATGTCGGGTTTAATGCCAAAGACCCAGATGATGATACCGGTTTCCATTCCAATGGCTTCGCCGGATACGCCGCCGACAATTGTATCCGGAATTATGCTGAACAACCAGGACAAGTTGATCATTGTATCAAATCAAACCGTTAACCTAAATATTACAGGAGTTGAACAATAATGAAGATTAATCATTCCGTCCGCACCGGTGGTGTTACCGGTTCCACCGGATCTGCAATGTCAATGCACCACGGGTATCCGTGGAATTCACGGCGAATCTTTTCCACACCCGGCAAACAAAAATTTGTGATTCCAGAAAATGTATTAAGAATTCGGGCCCTGGTCTGGGGGGCAGGCGGTTCCGGGGCGTCCGGAACGCATTGCACCGGCGGTGGTGGTGGCGGGTTTACCGAACATATCTGGTCCTGTTCCCCGGGCGATATGATTTCCATGATTGTCGGTGCCGGCGGAGAGGGGCTTATAACAAATAATTTTCCCGGAAATGCCGGGGGGTCAAGCTCTTTGGTTTCCGGCGAAATTTCTCTTTCCGCCACCGGAGGGGGTGGGGGATCGCAAGGGGTTCAATTTCACAGGCCCGATAACGGTGGTCAAGGATTCGGGGGAATGATAACAGCCAAGGGCGGCTCCGGTGGCAGATCAGTTAATTATGCGGGTGGAGGTCTACCGTCAGGAGGCGGATCTGCCGGTTCGTGGTTGGGTAACGGTTATGATGGCGGGGACAACAATTCTACAAGCCATACATACGACTCAGCTGCCGGTGGCGGCGGCATTGGCGGAAAAGGCGGAGATACCGTAAACGTTAATTATTCCTATGGTAGCGGAGGCGGTGTGTGGGGGGGCGGGGAAACCAGCAGAAATTCAACTACCGGGGCCAACGGTGGCAGCGGATATGCCGGCGGCAGCGGCGGTGTTCATTCCACGAATTATTCTAAACCGCCTGAAAACGGACCACGAGGGCCTGATGCTATAGATAATGTGGCACTAATCACCTGGAGATTTGCTCTTTTGATGGACACCTAGCCTCTTCGCAACTT
>JANQML010000412.1 GCA_028280105.1 Desulfobacula sp.
CCATCTTCTTCGTTCCCAAGGTTTTGCGGTAGATTACTACAGCGGCAACCTTGGCGCCTTGAAGCTGGAACCTTCACGCTTTTTGCAACGATGAGGTTATTTGTAACGTCACGGTCTCTTCATCGCCATATTTTACTTTAATCGGAGTGAATAATGGACGGTCAAATCACCCTTAACAAATTAGTAAAACGGTTTTGGAAAAAAGCTTCCTTAACATGGATTTTAGTACTGTTGGAAGGAATCTTTTTAATATTAATACCTTTAGTTATAGGTTGGGCGATTGATGATCTGTTGCAAAATAAAATCAAAGGAGTCATTCAATTGGCAGTCTTGTGCTTTTTTTTGCTCATCATCGGTGCAGGTCGGCGGTTTTATGACACCCGGATTTATTCAGAGATTTATCGAGTTGTATGCAGTGAAATGACTTTAAGAGAATTCCGCAGGGAGACAAGTGTTTCGAAAATCTCAGCTCGAACCAATTTGTTTACGGAGTTTATAGAATTTCTTGAAAATTCAATCCCGGATATTGTTAATCATCTTATAGGGCTGTTAGGGACGCTGATAATAATTTATTTTATTGAAATTAAGATTTTCTGGCTCTGTATTACAGCCACTTTTATCACAGGTTTGATTTTTTTTGTGAGTCAAAGCAGGATGCTGAGATTTTATAAGGGGCAGAATGACGAATTTGAGAATCAGGTTGCACTCATATCAACAAAAGACACAAAAAAAATGAAAAAACATTTTAAGGATCTGATGCTATGGAATATCCGGTTGTCTGATTTGGAGACCATAAACTATTCGTTGACGTGGATTGTATTGTCCACAGCATTGGTTGTGTCTGTCTTTTTTGCAGTGTCTTCGGGTTCGACTGATGTCGGTCATATGATTACGATCGTCATATATGTATTTGGATTTATAGAAAGCATCTTGACTTTCCCGCTGTATTACCAGCAGATGATAAGGCTTCATGACATTGCTACAAGGTTGAGATGAGCCTTTAAGATTGGGTTCGCTGGGGAGAGCATTCCTTTTTTAACCGGACTGCTATTTTTTTGTTGCAAACGGAGAACATATGTTTTAAAAATGAAACGTTTTTTCGTTTAAGAGGTGTCCTGTGAGCCGGAAAGTCAATATTACCGTTATCGGTTACCCGAAGATTTTATCCCAGTGCCGGGAGATTGCCGAAGAATATCTGGATACGGCCAATTTTCTTTACTACCATTACCGGGTTGATTCCGGAAATGTCAGATATATGGATGCGTCCCCGGATCATCCCCTGGCGGACAGGGCCGGGAACTTTTCGGATATTTCCCACGATATCATCGTTGTGGGTATTGTGACTGCCAAACGGATGACCATGCTGGACAAAAGCAAGATCATCCCTTTCAGGGCGGGCCAGAAGGCTATTATCAATGCCTTTTTAAAGGCCAAGCAAATTGCCGATCGTGTGGCTTTTATCTCGCCGGTGGAAGAAAAGCACAGTCCCGGATTCTACGAAGATATTACCGGCCTGGATATCGATATCTACTATGCAAAAACCCTTCACGATTACAGGTATCTCTGCGCCCGGGCCAAACAGGAGGGCCACTCTGTTGTGGTCAGCGGCTCCTATACCTTTCAGATCGCCCGGGAATACGGCCTCAAGCCCGTGTTTCTGTTTTCCGATGAAGATATATTCCACGATGCCATTGCAAGGGCCCTGGAAACCTTCAGATACAACCAGTCTTTAGAAGAGAAGATGTCACAGCTGGAGATCATTTCACAAAAGAGCGTGGACTGTATCGTGTTTATCAACAGGGTCAGTCATATTACCTTTACCAACAATGTCACAGAACAGAAGCTGGGGCTCAAGGCCAGGGATATTGTGGGAAAACATGTGTCTGAGGTGTTTGAGTTTTTAGATTCAACCCTGCTTGAGAACACCGAAGATTCTGAAATCATTGCCACCCTGTCCGGGGAGCAGGTCCTGGTGATTTTAAACCCGGTTTTTGTAGGCGGGCAGACCGTGGGCACGGTCCTTTTTGTAAAAAAAACCCTGGACATTGCCGCCCTGGACACCCGTGTCCGGCAGAAAACGCGCCATAAAGGATTTCAGGCCCGGTACCGGTTTAAGGACATTCTGGGCAGCTCTAAAGCCATACAGGAGTGCCGGCAAAAAGCCTTGAAGTATGCCGATTTTGACGCACCTGTACTTATTTATGGTAAAACCGGCACTGGAAAGGAACTCTTTGCCCAATCCATCCACAATGCAAGCAAAAGACGGCACTTCCCGTTTGTTGCGATTAACTGTGCCACCCTTCCGGCTGAGCTCATGGAAAGCGAATTGTTCGGCTATGTCAAGGGTGCTTTTACCGGTGCCCGTTCCAGGGGAAAGCAGGGATTGGTTGACCAGGCCCATCTGGGCTCCCTCTTCCTGGATGAGGTGGACTCCCTGCCCATTTCCCTTCAGGCCAAACTGCTCCGGCTGCTCCAGGAAAAGGAATTCATCAGGGTGGGTGGCAGTGAGGTCATTCCCGTGGATATCCGGGTGATTGCCGCCTGCAACCGCCGCCAGACACCCGGTGGCATAGCAGACCGGGGAGGGGATCAGACCCTGCTTCGTCAGGATCTCTTTTACCGGTTAAGCGTCCTCTACCTGGCGCTTCCCGATCTTGCTCAACGGCAGGGGGACATTCTGCTGTTGTTCCTCCATTTTTTAGAGCAATTTGATGCCGCGCTTACCACGGCCATGATCGGGATGACGGACCGTATCGATTCGGTGCTGAACCGGCTGCCGTTTACCGGAAACCTAAGAGAACTCCAGAGTATTGCGACCCGATTTGCCTGCCTCTATGACGAAAAAAAAGGCACAGATGCCGGATACATCGAGCACCTGCTGACATCCTGCAGCAATACCGGCCCGGAAGAGAATGAGATGATCCGGCCGGAAAAAGGGCTTGATACCGTATTCACCCGTCCCGGTCTTTCATTGGCCGATTCCATGGCACTTGCGGAAAGGCAGATTCTGCAATCCTCCATCGACCGCCACCAGGGCTCTGTGCAGTCCATGGCCGAGCAGCTTGGGATCGGCAGGACCACGCTGTGGCGCAAATTAAAAGACCACGGTATCTCCTGACATTTTGTCTGGCACATGTTTTGCTGTATTTTTTAAATCAGGCTAGACCAGGCCGATCTCAACCCGGCTCAAAGCCGTCGAGGATCAATGGATAAACATCGCTGTAAAGGCGGTTTTCAACGGTTTAACCGGATTCTCATTGAACTTCACCAAGTAAGAATCTGATGATGCAATGTTTTAGAAATGAAACGCAAGGGAGGAAAGATGGTTAAAAAATGGTTTCTTGGCTTTTTTTTAGTACTGATAGTGATCGGGTTGAACGCAACCGGATACGCTGAAACGGTCCTTAGGATCGGAACGCTGGGCAGTGACGCGATTTCCCTGGATCCCCACAAATCCACGAAATCCCAGGACAAAATTATTTTTCCGATGATCTTCAACGGCCTTGTCCGGTTCCAGCAGGGCACCGCCGACCTCAACGCCATTGAGCCGGATCTGGCTGAAAGCTGGCAGGTGTCTGCGGACAAACTGGTCTGGACATTCACCCTGAGAAAAGGGGTCCAGTTCCACGGCGGGTATGGGGAACTCACTGCCGATGACGTGGTATTCTCCCTGACAAAGGCCGCAGACAAGTCTGCGTCGTCCGCCTACAAAGAGTATGCAGCAATAAAGTCTGTTGAGGCAAAAGATCCGTATACGGTTGTGATCACCTTAAAAGAAAGGGTCCCGTTCTTCCTGGGTGCCGTGGTCAACTTCCACGGGGGCTTTATTCTCAGTAAAAAAGCCTGGCAGGATTTGGGGGAAAAAGCCCCCATGCATCCCATCGGTACCGGCCCGTTTGAGCTGGTTTCCTATCAATCCAAGCGGTTCATCGAACTGAAAGCCAACACCGCCTATTTTCGCGGCAAGCCGCATATCGATAAAATCATATACCGGTACATGCCGGATGACGCCACCCGCGAGCTGGCCTTTGACAGAAAAGAGGTCGATCTGTTTTACGGCCGGCGCGAAGCCAGGTGGGTAAAGACCCAGGAAGTAAAAAAGAACCGGATTGTTGATGTGTTCGGCCTTGGCGAGTTGCGCAATCTTCATCTGAATACCTCGATCAAGCCCCTGGATGATATCCGGGTGCGGCAGGCCATTGCCCATGCCGTGGACCGCAACAGCCTGGTGACCTTTATCGGGCCTGAAGTGAGTGCTGCCGCCAATTCAGTCGTGCCGGCAGGATACCTGGGCCATTCCGATACCGCAATGGTCTATGAACATGACCTTGAAAAGGCCAAGGCGCTGCTGGCCCAGGCCGGGTTTGGAGACGGCCTGACCATCAAGGCGGTGATCACCAAAGTGGATTCTCTGCGCCTGCCCATGGTGGTGATCCAGGAACAGCTCAGGCTGGCCGGCATCACTTTGGACCTCCAGGTGGTGGAGCACTCTGCATTTCATAAACTGATCCGCCAGAACCAGAGCGGCGTAGTCCTTTACGGGGCGTCCCGCTTCCCCATTGCAGATGTCTATCTAAGCCAGTTTTTTCTCTCTGACAGCATTGTTGGCACCCCCACCGGCATCACCAATTTTTCACATAGCAGGGTCGCGGATGATGAGATCCGGTCTGCCAAAACAGAGGCGGATCTGGACCGGCAGGTGGCACTCTGGGCAGCGGCACAGAACAAGATCCAGGCAGAGGTGTTTGCAGTGCCTTTGTTTGAACAATACCTGGTCTGGTGCCGCGCTGCCAACCTGGACTATGGCTATGAGCTGAAAAACAGCCTGTCCAACGGGCCATTGATCACCGAGACAACACGCTTTAAGTAAACCGGAGACCGGCCCATGCTGCAATACATATTAAGACGGCTGCTTCTGGCCATCCCCATCCTGTTTGCGGTGGTGACCCTGGTCTTTTTTGTGGTCCGCATGGCTCCGGGGGATCCGGCACAGGTCATTCTGGGGGATTCGGCATCCCATGAATCCCTCACCGCGCTCAGAACAGAACTGGGGCTGGACCGGCCCATGTTGGTCCAGTATGCAGAGTTCATCTTCTCAGTCATCCAGGGGGATCTGGGGGACTCGATTATCCGCAAGCAATCCATCAACAGCATTGTGGCCGAGGTCCTTCCCTACACCATTGAATTGACGCTGGCCGGGGTGATCCTGGGCGTCATCGTGGGGATCCCCCTGGGTGTATTTTCAGCGGTGTTCCGGAACTCTGTGGCCGATTACATCACCCGGATCGGCTCTCTGGTGGGACTTTCGTTTCCCGCATTTTATTCAGGTATCCTGCTGCTGCTGGCATTTGCCGTATACCTGGGCTGGTTTCCCGTGGTGTCAGACCCCGGGGTGGCGGGAAGCGTTGGGGAGCGGATTCAGATGCTGATTCTGCCCGCCACCAATCTGGGGCTGATCATGATGGCCTATGTGGTCCGTTCCGCCCGGTCGTCCCTGCTGGAAACCCTGGGTGAAGATTATATCCGAACCGCAAAGGCCAAGGGACTGCCAGGGGTAATCATCTTATACAAGCATGCCCTGAAAAATGCCCTGATCCCTGTGATCACCATTGTCGGGCTCTACCTGGGGGTGCTTGTGGGCAATTCGGTATTAACGGAAATCGTTTTTAACAGACCCGGGTTGGGCAAGCTGATCCTTTCCGCCCTGGATGAACGCGATTACAACCTGCTCCAGGGATTAATGGTGATCTACGCAATGGTCATCGTCCTGGTCAATCTCATTACAGACTTAACTTACGGCATGGTAGACCCAAGGATACGGAAGCAATGAATACGTTGATGCATATCAAACACATGGGCCGGGAAACCCTGGCCGTGTTTAACAGGAACAAGACCTCCTGGGCCGGGCTGATCCTATTGCTGATACTGGTCGTCCTGGCGGTGGCGGCCCCGGTGATTTCTCCTTACAATCCCGTGGAGCAGAATATTGTTCACCGGCTGATGCCGCCCTCGGCAGATCATCTCATGGGCACGGATTATTACGGCAGGGACGTATTGTCACGGATTATCTGGGGATGCCGGGTCTCCTTTATCATCGGGGCGTCCTCCGTGGCAATTGCCATGGTCCTTGGGACGATTTTGGGCGCCCTGGCCGGATACAAAGGCGGGTATCTGGACAGTTTCCTCATGGGGGTGATGGATGTGCTCATGTCCATTCCCACCCTGCTCATGGGGCTGCTCATCGTGGCCATAATGGGCCCCAGCCAGGTGAACCTGACCATTGCACTGGCCCTGACCATGGTGCCCCGGTTTGCCCGGATTGCCCGGGCCCCAACCATTTCCGCCAAAAACAAGGTCTATGTGGAGGCCTGCCAGGCCATGGGATTTTCAGATGTGAGGATCCTGGTGGTCCATATCTTTCCCAATATCCTGGGGGAACTGATGGTCATGGGGTCCATGTGGATGGCAACGGCGGTGCGCACCGAGGCGGCCTTAAGCTTTATCGGCCTGGGTGTTAAACCGCCTACAGCAACGCTTGGCGGAATGATACGGGAGGGATTCAAGGACATCCTGTCTGCACCCTGGGCCTCGGTGTGGCCCGGGCTTATTATCCTGCTCATCGTATTTGCGGCCAACCTGCTGGGTGACGGACTCAGGGATGCCCTGGATCCGAAACTGAGAAACGAGAATTAAGGGGCAGCCATGGAAAACCTGCTTGATGTTCAACAATTGAGTACCGCATTTAAGCTGCCATCCGGGTGGTATCCGGCCACCACAGATATCTCCTTTAGCTTAAAACCGGATGAAACACTTGCTGTTGTCGGGGAATCCGGGTGCGGTAAAAGTGTGACGGCATTTTCGCTCATGGGGCTTCTTCCGGAACACGGCTCAAGGATCGATAGCGGCACAGCCCTGTTCAAGGGAGAGGACCTTCTTACCATGCCCCGGGAGCAGCTTCGAAAGATCCGGGGCAAGGCCATGACCATGATTTTCCAGGAACCCATGACCTCCCTGAACCCGGTATTTACTGTGGGCAGCCAGATAGCCGAGGCCATTTTCTACCATATGGACGTGTCCAAAGCCGAAGCGAAGAACCGTGCCCTGGAGCTGATGGACCTGGTGAAGATTCCGGCGCCTTCTTCCCGGTACAATGATTTTCCCCACCACCTGTCCGGGGGCATGTGCCAGCGAATCATGATTGCCATGTCTTTGGCCTGCGAGCCTGACCTGGTCTTTGCAGATGAGCCCACCACCGCCCTGGACGTTACGATCCAGGCGCAAATGCTCTATCTGCTCAACGAGTTGAAAAGAAAAAAGCAGATGTCCATGGTCTTTATCACCCATGACCTGGGGGTGGTGGCCCATGTGGCAGACCGGGTGGCTGTGATGTACGCGGGCACTATCGTGGAAACAGCACCGGTAAAGGAGCTGTACAAGCAGCCGGCCCATCCCTATACCCAGGCCCTGCTCAGGTCCATTCCCCGCCTGGACCGGGATAACGCAAACCTTCAGCCCATCCAGGGCATGGTCCCGGCCATTGACCATATGCCGGACGGATGCCGGTTTTTTGAACGGTGCCCGCGACACCGGGAATGCCGGCCGGACATACTGCCTGAATTGCGTCAACTAAACCAGAACCCGGATCACCTGGTTCGCTGCTTTCTGTTTGAATAAAAGGGGCTGCCCATGACCGACAACCCATCAACGCTGTTAACGGTTCAGAATCTGAAAAAACATTTTAAAATCCGCCGCGGGTTTCCCAAAAGCGTCACCTATAGTGTCAAGGCCGTAGACGGGGTCTCTTTTGACATTTATGCCAAAGAGGCGTTTGGCCTGGCCGGGGAGTCCGGTTGCGGAAAGAGCACCGTGGGCAGGTGTATCCTCAGGCTCATCGAACCGGATGCCGGGCAGGTGGCCCTGGCAGAGACCGATGTCCTGGGCCTGGATAAGAAGGGTCTGAGAAAGATGAGAAAGAAGATGCAGATCATTTTCCAGGACCCTTACTCGTCTCTGAATCCCCGGCGGACCATCGGCCAGACCCTGGCCGAGCCCATGAGGGTCCACCGTCTCTGCCCCAAACGCGAGATCCCGGAACGGGTAAAGGGCCTGCTGAAAAATGTCGGGCTGAGTGAAAACGCCGTGAATAAATACCCCCATGAATTTTCCGGGGGGCAGCGCCAGCGGGTGGGCATTGCACGGGCTCTTCTTTTCAACCCAAAGCTGATCGTGGCGGACGAAGCGGTTTCTGCCCTGGACGTGTCCATACAGATGCAGATCCTTCAGCTTTTGCAGGAACTCAAGGAGACCCACGGGCTAAGCTATCTGTTCATTTCCCATGACCTGGCCGTGGTGCGGCATTTCTGCCAGCGGGTGGCCATCATGTACCTGGGTAAATTTGTGGAACTCGGGACGGTCTCCCAGATATTTGACGATCCCCTTCATCCCTATACAACGACCTTGAGAAACGCATCTCCCATTCCGGATCCCGAGATTGAACAGCATTTTTCCCAGCTCAAAGGAGAGGTGCCGTCACCCATTTCCCCGCCCCAGGGGTGCCATTTCCATCCCCGGTGCCCCAAGGAAAAACTGGTCTGTTCCAGGCAGGCGCCGGTGTGGACCGAACTGGAGGACGGCAGGGGTGTGGCCTGCCATTTATACACTTAAATCAAGGAAGCCAATGCAGGTGGAAAACCTTCATCCATACGATATCTGCGTCATTGGCGGCGGCTACATGGGCGCTGCCGTGGGCCTGGGACTGGCACGCGCCGGCGCCAAAGCCGTGATCCTGGATAAAATCAGCATGCACCAACGGGCATCCAAAGCCAATTTCGGGCTGGTCTGGTCACAAAGCAAAGGGGCCAACAACCGGCCATATGCCCGTTTGTCCGAAAGCGCGGTGCGCATGTTTGAAACCTTTAACAGCCAGATTGAGGCTGAGACAGGGATTCAAACCGAGCTTCGCCTGGGCAAAGGCCTGATCATCTGCCTGGGAGAAGAAGAATTTGAGGCCAAAACGCAATTGATACACCAAATGCACCAGGCTGCGCAGGCCGACGGCGAACAGCATCCTTCGCGCATGCTGGATCGAAAAGAGGTCCAGGACCTGGTAAAGGGCGTCACCCTTGGACAAAGGGTTATGGGTGCATCTTTCAGTTCCATTGACGGGGATGTCAATCCCCTGGGTCTGCTCAAGGCCATGCGAAAATCTTTTCTTGGGAACAGGGGCCGGTTTTGCCATGGCGTCACTGTTCATGCCATAAAAAAAATGGGGCAGGTATATCGCCTGGTCACCTCGCAAGGAACCATTGAGGCCCCAAAAATCGTGTTGGCCGCCGGCCTGGGCAATATGGCGCTGGCCCAAATGCTGGGGACATCCCTTCCTTTGATCCCCCAGAAAGGCCAGCTTTTGGTGACAGAGCGGGTCAAGCCGTTTCTCTCCTTTCCCTGCTCCGGCCTGCGTCAGACCGGAAACGGGTCCATCATGATCGGGTATACCAATGAAAACACCGGATTTGACGTCACAACCACGGTGAGGGAGGGTGCAACTCTTGCCGGCCGGGCCCTGGCCACGTTTCCCGGACTTTCACGTATAAGCGTTGTCCGGTCCTGGGCAGGGTTGCGGGTGCTGACAGACGATGGTGCCCCGATTTACGATGAGATTGATGAAAATGCCTGGGCCTTTGCCACGCACTCCTGCATAACGCTGGCGCCGGTGCACGAGCGTCTTTTGACCCCATGGATCCTGCAAGGGAAAAAAACCGTGGCACTGAACCCATTTAGCCTGGAGAGATTCAATGTTTAAGCCATATTCTAGCACTTCCGAACCCGACGCCAACGTTGCCACGGTTACCATTGCGTTTGAAGGAAGCCCGCTTTGTGTTCCTGCGGGCATCACCGTGGCCGCCGCTGTCCTGGGACATGCCGGCAAAAATTATATTCACCGGTCCCCTGTGAATGGGGAAAAACGGGCCCCTTTCTGCTTCATGGGCGTCTGCCATGAATGCCTCATGGAAATAGACGGCGTCCCCAACCGCCAGGCCTGCATCGTTGAGGTCAAAGAAGGCATGAATATCAAACGGCAGAACACGATCGCCGAGGTGTCAAATGAAGGCTGATGTGATTATTATCGGTGCCGGTCCTGCCGGGCTTGCTGCGGCCAGCACCGCTGCCGAACACGGACTGGAGACACTGGTATTGGATGAACAGCCGTCGTTGGGGGGGCAGATTTACCGGAACATTGAACGCGCCTCCAAAGACCGCGTCAACATCCTTGGAAAAGACTATTCCCAAGGCCGTCTCCTGATTCAAAGGTTCCGGAAAAGCCATGCCGGATACCAGGGCAATACCCTGGTCTGGCGAATTGACCCGGACGGCCGGATCTGCTTTTCCCATGACGGCCAGGCCAGGCAGATAGAGGGCAAAAAGATTATCCTGGCCACCGGCGCCATGGAGCGGCCAGTACCGTTTCCCGGATGGAACCTGCCAGGGGTCATGGGTGTGGGCGCACTGGACGCCAACCTCAAAAGTTCAGGCACCATACCGGACGGTCCGGTGGTCATGGCCGGATCAGGCCCCTTGATCTTGTCATCGGCTGTTCACCTGATCCGCCAGGGGGTTGAGATCGCCGGGATCCTGGATACCACACCGGCAGATAATATCTTGGCCGGCCTTGCCCATATGGTGCCTGCCTTAAAGCGGCCCGGCTACCTGTTCAAGGGCCTTGCCATGATCGGGGCTTTGAAACGGGCCCGGGTCAGGATCATCCGCGGTGTGACATCCTACAAGGCCCTGGGAGATGACCAGCTGGACCGGGTGGCTTACCTGGGTGCAAAGGGGAAGGGGGAGCTGGCAGCCCGTATTTTACTGGTCCATGAGGGGATCATTCCCAGAACGGATTTTACCCGGCAGCTGGGCCTTGACCATGCCTGGAACCCGGTGCAAAAGTATTGGCACCCGGTAATCAATCTATCCGGAAAAACCCAAATGGATAAGATCTATGTGGCCGGGGACGGGGCCTTTGTTCACGGAAGCATCTCTGCAGCGCTCAAAGGCGAACTGGCAGCGTTGGACATCGCATGGGAGCTAAAGGCGGTGCCGGACCGTCAAAAGGGTGCTGCCCTGAAACGGATCAGGAAACAACTGGCCGCAGAGCTTTCACCCCGTCCCTTTGTGGATGCCATATTCAAGCCCAG
>JANQML010000413.1 GCA_028280105.1 Desulfobacula sp.
ATATTATCCAGGTCTGGATAAAAGGAAAAGAGAATGCCAGCTGCGGCAACGGTGTGTGTTGTTAGACAACTCAGTTTCAAAGGTTGTCGGTTTTTCAGCAGTCCGGTCACATGGCTTCACGGCCCAGGTTGATGCCGATGGATTCCGCGCATCGGATCAGCTGGGAATCCATTGACACGGTTCGCACCTTCCCGGCCAGATCCTTTAGCCGGACCAGGCTTACATCCGGGGTCCGGAGGGAGACCATGGTGCCGAATTTTCCATCGGCTGCGGCATCCACGGCAAAAGATCCCAGACGGGTCCCCAGAACCCGGTCAAAGGAGTTGGGAGAACCGCCCCGCTGAATATGGCCCAGAACCGTTGTCCGGACCTCCAGGTCGATCTGTTTTTCAATCTGTTTCGCAAGATAAAAACCGATTCCACCGAGTTTCTCAACTCCCTGGAGCCGGTCTTCGGCTGCCTGGGCTTTAACGGTCTCTTTTCCTTTTTCCCTGGCACCTTCCGCGACAATGATAATGCTGAAGGGACTGCCCCCCTCTTTTCTCAACTGAATCTTTTTTATGACATTCTCAATCCGGTATTCAATCTCCGGAATCAGAATAATGTGAGCACCCCCGGCAATTCCGGCCTCCAGTGCAATCCACCCGGCATTGCGCCCCATGACCTCTAAAATCATCACCCGGTGATGGCTCCGGCCGGTGGTATGAAGCCGGTCCATGGCATCGCAGGCCACCTGAACAGCGGTTTGATAGCCAAAGGTATAATCGGTTTTCTCAAGATCGTTATCAATGGTTTTGGGGATACCCACCACCGGAATCCCTTTTTTATAAAAGAGGTAACCGATCTCGAGCGTGCCCTCCCCTCCCACGACAAAAAGGCAATCCAATCCCAGGTTTTTAAATGTTTCCACGGCCCGGTCCGAATAATCATGAACCTGTATGGCACCGGCCGCATCCCGCGTCCGGTATTCAAAGGGATTTCCCTTATTGGTCGTACCCAGAACAGTGCCGCCGAGGGTCAATATATCTTTGGTCGACCGGACGGTCAGTTCCTGGGTCTTTCCTGAAATCAATCCTTCAAACCCCTTTTCGATTCCGATGACCCGTGCCTTATGCTGAATAACAGCAGCCCGTGTTACCGCACGAATCACTGCGTTAAGGCCGGAACAATCTCCGCCGCCTGTCAATATCCCCACCTGTTTTAATGACATAACCCCCTCCCGTCCCCACTCTTAAAATTATCCGCTGGCTGCCTTCTCTCTTTTACACTATAAAATTTAGACGATTCTATTGGTTTTAAACCATTACTTTTCTTTTGTATAGAACAAACCCTTTCATTTCAGGATGATATCTTATTTTTTGGAATATATTTAAATCAGACCATCCCATTTTTATTCTAAATCTATCCAAAATTATGCTTTACTTTATTTTTCCGCTCTTTTTATTATGTCACTTTTAACTTTAAAAAGAAGAGAAACCCGAACCATATGAATTCAACCTTTAAACGCAAATTTCTCATCATTCCAGGACTAATCGTTATCGGCGTCATCTGCTTTACCATACTGCCCCGGTTTTGGTTCTCAGCCTATTTAAAAAATGATTACCACATCCCGGATCCCCCTCTGGCTCAAGCCAAAAAGGCCGACCGGCTCTGCCTTATTTTTGCATTGGACGGGGTTCCGTTTGATCTGATGGACGAATTATACAAAGAAGGATTTTTTAAAGGTTTTTACAAACCCGGCCGGCTGGTCAGCACTTTCCCATCGCTCACCCGGCCAGCCTTTTCAAGGATGCTGATCGGAGGAAAGCCCTTTGGGTATGAGCGTCTCTATTTTGATTCATCTGAGAACCGGATAAAAGGCTTTACCCTGTTAAGAAAAATTTTTTCATCCACTGAAAAATATCCGGATTATCATCCCAAACTCCATTTTCTGGGCTTTCCCGGGTATATCGCCTACGTTTTTCCGGACCGGTTCACACAGACGGCTATAGATGGATTTAAAAAACGCGTGGTGGAATTCAAGGGAACTGAGTTTATTGCCTATATGGGAATATCCGATGCCATCAGCCATGTGAGGGGAAGAGAGGCCTTAAAAAAATTCTTAAAACGGATCAGCCGACTCCTGGATGAAACCAGAAATGAATCCGGGGTGCAAATGGATATGGTGGTCTTTTCAGACCATGGAAATAATTTTGTCCCAAACCAGTGGGTCGACCTTGTGACACCCCTGGAAAGAGCCGGATTTTCAGATTCAAAACACCTTGAGACCCAAAAAGATTTTGTGTTGATCCAAAACGGCTTTGTCAGTTCTGCCGCCATTTATTGCTCCAACAAAACCGCTCCGTCCATTTCCGAAACCCTGTCCCATGTGAATGGTGTCGATTTCAGCGTCTTTAAAGCCGGCAATTCGGTGATCGTACACGGCAAAAACGCCAGGGCCCAGATACGAAAACAAGAGGACCGGTTCCGGTATACTCCGATAACCGGTGATCCCCTGAGTCTGGGTCCAATTATGCACGACCTGAATAAGACCGGTAAAGCCGATACAAATGGGTTTATCCATGAGAACGACCTGTGGGAGGCCACCCGGGACCATATCTACCCGGACCCGCTGAGGCGGATATGGGATGGGTTGCACAACCTGGTTCAGTACCCGGCCACGATTCTCGTCAGTTTTAAAGACGGATACGCCTTTGGCCCGGACATATTTAACCGGCAGCTCATTGCCGGCAGGGAAAGCACTCACGGTGCCCTGCTTGCCAGCCATTCCAACGGATTTTTCATGACGGATTTTAAACCGGTGGAACCGTACAACCGCCCCAAGACGGTTGCGAACCTCCTTAAAAAGGCGGCTGAATTAAAAGGCAATGGTTTTAAAAGTCGTGGTTTAAAAAATGAATAACCCCCCCGGGAGCATTTATTAAACGTCCAATCGATTCTATTCGCAGCAATGGTATTCATACCAATAAAAATGTGATAAAAGATTCAGGTAATTATTCTAAAAAAACAGATCGGATGACAGGCAGATGAACGGATGGACCGGAAAAATACTTCACATTGATCTTGACCGGCAACAGGCGAAGACGGAATCGCCAGCCATTGAGTTCTATCTGAAATGGATCGGCGGCAAAGGCATGGGCGGCTGTTATTTAAGGGATTGCGCCACCCTTGCATATGACCACCCGGACATGGTGGTCTGCGTTTTTACCGGTCCGCTGGTGGGAACCATATCTCCCACATCCGGGCGGTGCCACTTTGTCTCAAAATCCCCCCTGACCGGTCTGGTGGGAGATTCGTCCGCAGGCGGCAAGCTGGGAACCCGGCTGAAACGGGCCGGATGGGACGGGGTCGTCATAAAAGGCAGGAGCAAATCGCCCGTGGGAATCGATATCCGGGACGACACCGTTTCGTTTATCGATGCCGGGCAATTGTGGGGAGAGGATACGAAAACCGTTCATGACCGGATCAATCCGGGTAAATCATCTCTGGCGGTTATCGGACCGGCCGCTGAAAACGGGGTGGCCTATTCATCCATTACCGTGGACCGGCATTTTGCCGCCGGCAGAACCGGACTGGGGCTGAACCTGGCCAAAAAAAATATCAAATTTATCCGGGTGGACGGTACTGGTCGTGTCCGTGTGAACCATCTTGAAAAATTAAAAGAGGCCAGGGAGAGTATCCTACGGTTAACGGCGGCATCCCCGGCCCTGATGGGACAATTCGGATTCACCTGCCTAGGGACCGGCGCGGTCTACGACCTCATGGACAATCGGCGGATGATGCCCACGGATAATTTCAACCAGACCTTTTTTGAACACGCCGGAAAACTGAATGCAGCGGCATACGCAAAAGCCTACGCTCCAAAAAAACACGGCTGTCTGGGTTGTCACATCCTCTGTAAAAAGCAGGGAACCGGTCCTGCAAAAACCGTTGCCATCCCCGAGTTTGAAACCATGTCTCATTTCACGGCTCTTATCGGCAGTATGGATATTGATCTGGTGGTCAAGGCCAACGAGCGGTGTAATCACTTTGGCATGGATACCATCTCCACGGCATCCACACTTGCCTGCCGTCGGGAAATCACGGGTCAAAATTATACCCCTGAATCTTTGCTGGCACTTATTGATGATATTGCCTTCCAAAAAGGCGAAGGCAAAGATCTGGGAATGGGGGCCCTTCGGTATGCGGAAAAGATGGGCCGGCCGGAAACTGCCATGGCCGTCAAGGGACTGGAACTGCCGGCATATGATCCCAGGGGAGCCTATGGCATGGCCCTGGGATATGCACTCTCCACCCGGGGCGGCTGTCATCTGCGGGCCTACCCCATCAGCCATGAAATATTCCGAAAACCGGTTGCCACCGACCGGTTCAGCTTTTCAGGCAAAGCCCGGATCATTAAAATCACCGAGGATTTAAATGCTGTTGTCGATTCTCTGACCGCCTGTAAGTTTACATTTTTTGCAGCCGGTCTTGAAGAGTATGCCCTGGCATTTGAAGCCGTTACCGGTTTCCCCGTCACCGGTCAGGATCTGTTAACCAGGGGAGAGCGGTTTTATTACAACGAACGCATCATCAACGCCCTGAACGGATTTGACAGCTCTGACGACGACCTGCCCCAACGTTTTTTTACCCGGGGCGGAACCGGTGGCAACAACATTGACATTCCGCCCATTGACAGGGAAAAATTCCTGGCGGCCAGAAAAAAATATTATGCCATACGGGGGCTGTCCCCGGACGGACGGCCCACCCGTCAAAAAGCCAAAGAACTGGACCTGATATGGAAGAACTTGTCCTAAAATATGCCGAAAAACTGATCCGGGCCGGCCTTGCCGAATCATCCGGGCCTCACCGGCCATTGGTGGGAGGGCTTGACGATACCCTGGTCTGGAACCGCAGATCAGCAGAACAAGACAGACTTGAACAGGTGTTTTCAGGACTCAATATCAACTCCCTGGTCTGCCTAAGACCGGTTCAGCCATATGCCGGCCTGCTCAGATACCTCTGTAGCCAGGCCCTATCCTCAAACGGACTGATCCAGCCCAAAGATTGCGAAACCCGGACATTTCTCCACGATCTGCCCGTTATCGACCGCTTTGACCCGGACCGGATCGTCTCGACCCTGAAGAGAAGAAAGAGCGTGATCATTCTGGAAGACGATCCCACCGGCCCATCCGTTTTTCCCGCGATTATTGCCCCGGGCACCGTCAGCCCGGAACAGGGGTTTGTCACTGTCAGCTCGGTCTGTTTTGCCGGGTTTATCAAATTCTTCACCGATTATCTGGCACACCTGAAATTGAAGACCGTATCCATCCGGGAGCATGAGGTTTTCGATTCAATTACCGGGTATATCCGCCCCCTGCCAGAGAACCTGCCTGCCTTCAACCGGGCCCCGTTCAAAAAAGAAAGCGATGTTTACGATGCCGTCATTGAAGCCGGTTTGAAAACCGTGGAATATGATCTGGTAGATTCTTACTTTGGAAATGTGTCCTGCTGCTGGAAGGATACGCTTTATATCAGCCAGACGGCAAGTTCTCTGGATGAATTGTCCGGCTGCATCGACCCGGTCCCCCTGGATCATTCCACCAGTGCCGGTCTGACCGCCTCCAGCGAGCTGTCCGCCCATCTGAAAACAATAGAGATCACAGGAAACAGCGTCATTCTCCACGGCCACCCCAAATTCAGCGTCATCCTTTCCATGGATTGTGATCCAGTGGAAAAGGTGGACTGTCCGTTCAGCGACCGCTGCCATACCCACTGTCCGAAAACCAGATATATCGAGCAGACCCCCATTGTACCCGGAGAGGTGGGAACCGGACCCACCGGGCTGTGCCATAGCCTGCCCCGGGGAT
>JANQML010000003.1 GCA_028280105.1 Desulfobacula sp.
CCATCTTCTTCGTTCCCAAGGTTTTGCGGTAGACTACTACAGCGGCAACCTTGGCGCCTTGAAGCTGGAACCTTCACGCTTTTTGCAACGATGAGGTTAATGAAAGTCTGTCACGCGTTTGAATACATTTGATAAAATTGAAAATAAAATATAGAGACGCTCAGGAAAAGGATTCCGAACGTAATATGCCTTAAAGGAGGAATGGGCGTAAAGAAGACCGCCAATTTAATGGAAGAACTTAATTCCATACCGGATACGGAATCTTTTGCTCTTGTCGCAACAGGCAGCTATATTGGAGAGGGGTTTGACGAGGCCCGCCTTGATACCTTGTTTTTAGCTATGCCCATTGCCTGGAAGGGTACACTTCAGCAATATGCCGGGAGATTACACCGTTTTTCCGAGCATAAAAAAGACGTCCAGGTATACGATTACGTTGATATTCATGTAAGAATGCTTGAAAAAATGTATGGAAAAAGACTCAAAGGATATGCTGCGATCGGCTATAAAGCAAAGGTTACATCTTTCCCGGAAGCACCAACCAATATCATTTTCAATAAAGATAATTTTTACCCCGTTTATCTGCAGGATATCGCAATGGCATCAAAACAGTTGTTGATCGTCAGTCCATTTGTTACTAGAGAAAGAATGTTTCAAATGACCCAGCATTTTCAAGAGATTCTGAAAAATCAGGTGGGAATTACAATTATTACGAGGCCTGCTCACGATTTTAAAGAAAACAGACGATCATCACTGGAGCAAATATTTAAAACAGCTGAAAAGATCGGAATCTGTTTTATTTTTAGGTCGAATATTCATCAGAAATTTGCAATTATTGATGACAAAATTACTTGGTACGGCAGCATCAATCTTTTGAGTTTTGGATATTCGGAAGAAAGTATCATGCGTCTTGAAAGCAGCAGTATTGCATATGAGTTGGCAGATAGTATCAAAAACAGACAAAAAACGAGGAAATAATGGATAGACTATGGAATTATGAAGGCTACGTAAAGTTTCTTTCTCATGAGAACAGCCTTGTCAGGCGTTGGGCATTTGATGCTTTAGAAAAACACTATCCCAACCAATATACAGATGAAATCAGCAAATTAATCTCAGATGAAGATTCTCATCTGGCATGTTCTGCGCCTGAGTATCTTGCTAAACATAACGCGGTTCAACATGCTCCGGCGATTCTGATCAGTTTTTTAAATGGTTCGGGAAATATTCCATCAAATTGTGCTTTGGCATTGTCAAAGATGAAATATGAACCTGCATTGGAAACGATCATAGAATCATTGACAACTGGTATCAGTGAAGAATCATTATTTGGGGTTTTTAACTATTTAGGGAGTATCCATGCTGAAGCAGGACGGGAAGCATTGGTTTCAGCTGTCACCCGGATTAAAGATCCAATGCTTCTCGGTAATGCCGTTTTAAATTTGTTGAGGCATGGCCAAACGGAAGATGTCACACGGATTTTAGATATGGTCCTGAAGCCGGTCCAAAAAGGCAAAGCGATAGAATCTTTTCTGGTAAAAGCAGTTGTAAAGTATTGGGATGCCGGTGATTATTTAAACGACCTGTCAAAAAATATGGAGAGCAATAATATAATTGACGATCCGGAAAATGCCATTGGATTATTTTTTGAAAAGAATGATCACCTGGCCATAGATCCGGATGTACAAGATAAAATAAACCACCTGATTCGAAAAAGAAAATTCCACGATTTATCCACTACTTTGCTGTTTGAAGCTCAACACATTATCAAAAAAAGATACCCGGACAATCATCCGCCGGAAGAAGCCAAAAACCTTTTTAATCAAGACTCAATGGCAGTGGTATTGTTCAAAGAGTTATCCAGGCAACCTGCTTTATGGAATAAACTAAAAAAATCTAAAAGTTCTGGTGCCGATGGGGTTGGGTATATCGTTTGCCTGGTGCTATCTGTGTATTTTTCCATTATAGAACGAAATGTTTATGTTAAGGCTTTATCTCCAGACTCGAAGATCTCCGATTTACTTGAAGCGGTGAAACATTCCGGTTCAAAACTGCCCGATGAACTATATGAAAAAATAGTACATCTTGCTCCTGTATCGGAATTAAAGGCATTTTTATCAGATGATTTGAACACATGGGGTGATATTTGGATTGTCAAAATTATGGGGCGCATTGGTAAAAAAGAGTTTGTCCCTGATTTGATTCGAATTTTAAATAATGCAGACAGTATGGATTATATTTACAGTGATGCAATAACATCCCTGAACGCTTTGGAAGAATCATCGGATGAACTCATTTTGAGTGCCGCTCGAAATAAGGAGATAGGGGATTGGGAGGTCTTTTCTATTCTTGAATATCTTCCATATTCTGAATCTTTTGATTTGACTATGGGTATATGGAATGATGAGAATAATGATGCAGATTCCTATGAATTGTTTTCATACTGCCTTCGCGGTATTGGAGATGCCCGCGGGATAGAGGTTCTACAGGGTATTTATAATAGTGAGAATAATGCCGGTTATATTGGCGGATCGTTAGAATGCCTGAGTGTGATCCACAATGTCGATATTCCGGAACTCCCGGCTATTAAAGAGCGAAGAAGGGAGGACAAAAAGCAACAGGAATTAAGAGCAAAAGAGCTCAATGATATTTTTAATGACACGAAGATTAAAAATAGCGGAGAGGTAATTCCATTTCAAAGAGTAACGAAAAAAGTAGGGAGAAATGAGCCATGTCCATGCGGCAGTGGGAAAAAATATAAAAAATGCTGTTTGAATAAATCATAGCATTTTGTGACGGTGGATTGGGGTTTTCCGAACAAATATGTAAATACCTCCGGTTTTCAGAGTAGTCAATCCATATTGGGGATGAGGACTTTCTGTCTGGATGATTTCAGTTTTGGGCTGGATTAAAACCCTAGACTATTCCTGTAACTCATAATCAAAAAAACGTTCTGAACCACAACGTGGGATGGGAATGATTGTGACCCCCGAGTTATCTTAATGGCTCGAAATCCAATTTAACTTTATAACCAAGAGCATTAGCATATTTAGATATAGTTGATAGAGTCGGAAACGTCACTTTCCCACCGCTTTCAAGCCGTGAAATATTGCTTTTCTGTGTTCCCATAAGCCTGGCAACTTCTTCCTGTGTTTTTCCTTCTTTCAGTCGCAGTCTGATTAATTTTTTTCTAAGCTCCCACACAGGAGCAAGAGTCTCGTATTCCTTTTTAAATTCAGGATCTGCCATTGCCTCTTTTTTAAAATCTTCAAATGTCGGCCTATCCATTTTTTATCTCCTTCATACGTTTGGTTGCCAAAGCCAGATCTTTTTTAGGGGCCTTTGGGGTTTTCTTGATAATGGAATGGAGTATCACAATCTCTTTTCCGCGAAGGGTACAAAAGAAAGATCGGGCTATGCCTTCTTTGCCCTTTGCTCTTATTTCAAATAGTCCCTTACCCAAAGGAGCTGTATGGGGCCTTCCCAAATCCGGTCCTAATTCCATTATCAATTCTAAAATATAAGTCAGATTCGTTTGTATTCCTATTGGAAATGAACGGATCTGGTCTTTAAATTTCTTGCTATAGAATGTAATTTTCCAGTTCAATGTGCCTCCTGTATAGTGCAAATATATGTTATCATAATTGATAACCTTGTCAAGGTTGTGAAGAAAATATCTCGGGCTATGACAACATAATGATTCTTTATGCTTTTCATGGTCTTTTAGCCCCCCTCAAATAATCCGAAAAGTTCCTGACCGTGCCATAATAGATTTTCTTAAACGGTGTCCGGTTATTCTGTTAGCCTCCTTTTTGGATTTTCTTAATATGAAAGACTATGATTTTGTCACCCCAGCTTAATCCATGCTCATCAATAAGATCGTTCGGTTTTGTCGGGTAGGGCTTGAGAACTGTTTTTACATGTTTGTTTTTCCAAAGGTTTTTGAACATTAGGCTCATAGAAATACGGATGAGGAGACTGAAGTGCCGGCATTTTTTAAACCAGCACCTGTTTTCAGGGCTGAAGATACAGACGGGGAGATGAAGATACAGACGGGGAGAAACTGGATTACCAAAACATTGAACTTCCAAAGCTTCCTCTCATTGAAAAGGCAAGTGAATGGGGGATTTCCGTAAAAGCCGTTCCGGGTAATTACAGGTATCTTGGATACTACTCTCCCGAAAGATCTGAGATCGCCTTGGCAACATCTGAAGAATCTACATTCTTTCACGAACTCGCCCATGTCGCTCATGAAAAAGTAACGGGTAAGACGATCGGGGCAAGGTTGAGGCACTTTTAGGGCAAAACCCTGATTATGAAAGAAACGAACAACCGTTTGATAACTGCATTCCACCTGACAAGTCTCTCCGATATATCCATGGAATGCTTTGGCTGTCCAAAAAGTGCGATCTGCAGTTTCCGGCTGCTCTATGAGCTTTGAAAGCTTCTTTGCTTTATCTCCCTTTAAAAGTGCTGTCCGACCGGGCCGTTTTTTTTTGCAATTAATCCATTTCCTTACGACTCTTTCAGTTACAATTAAGGCCTTACAAACATCTTCTCTTGGTATGACGGAAGCTTTAAACAGGTCCGGAAAGTTGAAGCAATGTGGGCCGCTCAGGGAATCACCAGGGATAAACACACGCTTTTTTACTGCGGAACGGCCTGGCGTTCGAGTCTTGCATTTATCTATGCATACATGATGGGCTGGGACCGGATCAGCAATTTTGACAGCTCATGGTATGAATGGACCATGGAATTGAAGACACATTAAATACCTTCTGAAATACCGGGTTCACAAATGATTCCCGACTAGGCCATTCCCCGGAGAGCCGCTTCCATGAAAATCAATTTATAATGGATGTCGTCAAACCTGTTGATTAAATCCGTCATATCTACAGTGGTTGTCAAAATAACGTTCCGATTAATTTTCTCATGTGAATGGTTGAACAGCAAATGACGCCAAGGCTGCCGGCTCTTTCAGAGAGCTTGGTGTTATCAAGCCCCTTTTTTCGGAACATATTTTTGTCATTTGCTATATTTGATTTTTATTCATGATTGAAACTGTATTTTTATTTTTATCCGTTACAATTTCGGTATCGTGCCGATAACAAACCTGTGAAAAAGGCCTTAGCCAAATTTAGAAATCTGATTTTCATCTCAAATTTACGCCCTGTTGAGCTGTTTTATCAATGATGTTTTTGCGGCACAATAGGGCGTATGAAAAATAAAGAGATCGAAAAAGAGTTAAAACAGTTCGGCGGCAATGTCCGCCAGGAAAGATTGTCACGTAAAATTACCCAGGAAAAACTTGCTGAACTCTCACGATTAAACGTAAGAACCAGAAAATTGAAGCCGGTCAGACAAATATCCTTATCACAACCACCAAAAGAATACAGAAAGCCATCGGTTGTTCCTGAGAATCCCTGATGAGTTAGGTGTTTAAAACGATCAAAGGCGCAAGAAAACAGATCAGATACATGGCGTTTTGTATCCGGCCATTTCCATAAAAAGCGGGTTGTAATTTTTTACTTAACCGTATCGAACCGGGTATAAATCGGAATAAAGACAATATTATCTACGCGTTGTTTTTCAAAAACAATTGGTGACATGACATACCCTGTCTTTATTTCTGGGTGTTCTTCAAGAAAAAGATGCAGACTTTTTAATTTACCCTTTGGGCCGCTTTTAACTTCTATCGGAAAGATATTCCCATTATTTACATACAAATAATCAATTTCGGCAGAACTGCTTTTTTTATCTCTGGCCCAATAGTACATTTTTTTATTTTCAGAACCTCCGGCCGCATACATTTCCTGGCCGACAAATTGTTCTGCTAAAGCACCCCGGTACACGTGAGATAAATCCTTGGCCGCCATCACATCTATTGCCGATACGCCGCTATTGTACTGCATCAGGCCGATATCCAGGAATAATGGTTTGATTTTTTTTGAGGAAACACCGGCACTTAAAGGCAGACGGTTTGTATTTGATGCCCTTATAATCTGAAGTATTAACGCTTTTTCTAAGATCTGAAGAGACGTTTTGGTTTTTTCGATTCTCCTGTCCGGATCCAACCTGGTATATTTTATCTGACTTCCGACAAATGAAGGTGCCGTTCTCATTATGTGATCCAGGCTGTCGATATCCGCTCTTCTATAATATTTTATTAAAGATTGAAGGTATGCTTGAAATATTTCCTCATGTACGGTGAAACTATCGGTTACCGAACCTGTCAGGGAATAACGGTGAACAGCCTCAGGCATACCGCCGGTTAAAAAATAAATTTTCAGCTGGTCTATTATTTTTTGATGCACAAATTCGCTGACAGGTTTGAAGTCTGAAATACAGGGGAGCTGGTCGGCAAGAATATTTTTTTTAGAGGCAGTTAAAAATTCATAAAATGTCATTGGCTGCATCCACTCAAAAGAAACCCTTCCCACCGGGAAAGATACTTTGCCTAATGCAAACTCAAACATTGAACCGGCAGCTATGACGTGGAGGGCCGGGAGTTCTTCATAAAAATACCTTAGGCTTAATAACGCTCTTTCACATTCCTGGATTTCATCAAAAAACAGCAGCGTTTCGCCGGGGGTAATTTTTGTTTCTGAAAATATTTCAATATCCCGAATTATCTTTTGAACCGACAAGTCCTGATCAAATATTTTGTGGATGCTTCGATTGCGCTCAAAATCTAATTTTATAATAGATTTAAAAGAGGTTTCGCCAAACCGGGAGATTGAAAATGTTTTGCCGACTTGCCTTGCACCCCTGATTATCAATGGTTTTCGGAAAATTTGAGTTTTCCATTTGATTAGTTTTGAATCAATAGTTCTTTTCACATAGCCTCTTTTCTTGGCTTATTTGTAATTTTACAAGGTAAATATGCCATTATTATAGTTTTTTTACAAGGATATTTTGTTCGGCTATAGAGTTTGCCTATCGGTGTGAGAGGTGGAAATATGGGGTGAGACTTTAAAAGTTAAAGATAAAAAAGGCATTCAGCCAACACGGAAAGCCTTGAAAATTTCTTTTGGTGATCCCGCCGGGAATCGAACCCGGGTTTCCGGCGTGAAAGAACTTTGATGTCATTCCGAAAACAAGCAATTACAGGGCGTTACCAATGAAATGGATAATAAGGACACATTAAATACATAGCATTTTATGTCCACGTTAAAATCATCCCCGGGGGATTGTTTTGATGCGTTTGTGCTGACCACCGTAGCTTTCAAGGCGAGTTCAAGATCTTCATATTCAAAGGCTGAGCGCATTCTATTGATTTCGTGTTGGGGTAATCCTATACGGGCGGCACCCTGATCCCGGTACTTGACGGCATCTGTTATTTTTTTTCTTCTTTTCGAGCCTCAGCAGGATCAAAATCAAAATACTCTGCTACTTCAAAGGCCAGTTCCAATGAAGCTGTTCTGTCTTTTCCGTTAATGCCCGTTTTTAAAAAACGAGATTTTCCTTCTGAAGGTTCAGGTTCCAGATCGTAAACCCCGAATCCGGTTTTTCGGGAAAGTGCAGTCTCTGCATAAAAATCCACAAAAAACAAATAGACTATTTTATAGCAACAGTGATTAATCTGTAAACCACGCTCGTTACTATCGCCGTTAATAGGAATATTATCAGAGCCGACACAGCCCCCTCTATCAATTTGCCCGTTAAACCACCTAATGGAGGAATAGCACCGTCAAATTTTTCATGGTATTTGAATACAAAAATATAGCTGGCAACAGAAATGGGCGGAATCATTAAAAAACACTCCATATTTCTTTCAAGAAATAACCTGAGACTAAGAGGTGCAACAATTATGATCAGTCCCACTATCGATATACTAATCCCAGAGCAGATAATTACCAGTATATTTGATTTCATCTCTCCCACTTTCGTATTTCATTAAAAGAAAAATGGATTTTCCAAGTCATTCAGGTTTTGAATGCCTCCAATGGTAACCGGCTTATTGAATTATGTTCAATTGCCGGCAAACATAACATTCATAGGATGATTATCAGCAAGCGATAAATTTCTGTTGTTAATCATAAGATCATATCGGTTATAGATATCTACAGCCCCCTGTGCTGGTGCGATATGCCGGATAAATCTTAAAGGACCTGCAAAAAGAAAATCCATCCCAAAAGCAGCACAAAATCCAAGGGTTGATGCTAAGCATACTGTAAAGTCCGCATTACTTCTCGACCTCAGGGCATCCCATATTTGCAGCCCATTACAGGGGGCACCACCAACCGGAAGTCCTGTGTCTTCCCGTACTTCCTTTCCAATTTGACAGGCCATTTTCACAGAGGCCTCATCTAAGAAACCAATATCCAAAAGCAACTTTTTGTGAAGATTCTGTGGCAACTTTTTCTTGATCTCATCTATAATTTCAATGGCCGAGTCAGTACCATAGTTTGAAGTGTCTATAGCACTGACAATAATTGCTGCAGGAGGGTGGTTGATGACGGCTTCCAACTCTTCATCAGGAGAATCAACCCCGATGGAATTATATACGGTTTTCTGAAGGGCGTTTGATTGGTAGGCTTGTTTAAGTCCTGCGATACGAACATCGCTGTCGCTGCCATCAACCAGGAAAGGGATATCAAACTGATTGGCCGTAAAATCGATCTGCTTTTTTATCGCTGCTTCAGTATCTGCAACAACATCAATAAATACCGGTACTGAGACACTTTTTCCCGCACCAGCATTATCAGATATTTGTTTTTTAGCCATATCCTCATTAAACGTACCTGTCTCAGAATCCATTAACAGAGTTTGCCCCTCAAAAAAGATGGTACCAAAAAGGATGGTCGGATTCATGCCCAATTGACCACCAAGCGTGTAGTCTCCCACTTTAACTTCTATACACTTGTTCATTTAGGCCTCCTTTGGGAACCAATCTTTTAATATGGAGACAGCTTCGCCTGCATCGTTTGCATATCCGTCAGCCTTTATAATCCGACTCGCCTTATCAGCATCGACAGCAGCGCCGCCAACAATGATTTTGATTTGATTACGCTTGCCGGAATTGTCAAGTTTTTCAGATATCTTTTGAGCCTGTTTAACACCGGCACTGGTCATTACCGAGAGCCCTATAAAATCGACACCTTCATCGGCAGCTGCAATGAACTTGTCGAGGGCGACTGATTTACCCAGGTCTTTGACCTTGAATCCGTTGGCCTCAAGCATAATTTGAACAATATTCTTTCCATTGTCCTGGGTGTTGCCTTTAACCAGACCGATCACACCTTTTGCTCTTGGTTCTGAGTCAGTATCGGGAATGTGTGGTTTTACTCTGGCCATGGCAGCATTGAAAATCCGGGACGAGATCAACATGTCCGGAACAAAATACTGTTTTTTTTCATATCGCTGTCCGACTTTATCCATGCCAAGACAGAGGCCTTTTAAAATAATCTGGGTGGCGGGAATTTCATCCTGTATGGCTTTTTCGGTCAATTCAATCGTTTCCGGCCCCTTTAATTCTTCCAATGCATTGGCAATCTCTTCAAGTATCATACAATCCTCCTTAGTTTAGCGGATAGCTGTGTCTGTTTGCTGTTTCTATCATTGCATGGAGATTCTCATCCGGCACATCGTATCCCGTGTCGCACCCGGCAGCCAAAACAAATCCCCCCTTGGGGCCTGCAGTTTTAATGCATCGTACAGAGGCATCTTTGACATCCTCAGGTGTGCCGTATAGAAGAACATCAATGGGATTAACGTTCCCGATCAAACATATTTTGTCACCAATACTGCTTTTGCAGTCAAACAGGCTTGGCAGGATATCCCCATGAAAGGCAAACGCACCGGTTTCCGGCAGTTTATTCCAGATAGGCTGTGAAAACGTGCAGACATGAATAATGGGTACCCGTTCTTTTGACTTGATATGGTTAAAAATTTTCTGCTGATAGGGCAGGGCCCACTCAAGGTACATCTCCGGCGGAATCACATCGCAGCTGCAAAGCGGTTCGAGCATGTTTATTGCCAGTGCGCCATGATCAATGAGAATATCTGAATAGCGGATGATTTCATTGGTGCTTTTTTCCATCAGGGCTTTGAAATAGTCTGGATTGCTTTTCATGTCATCCATGGCTCCGGCAAGACCTCTTAGCTCCAAAGCGGTCGTGAAAGGACCACTGATACAGACACCGACCACCGCCGTACTGCCATGTTCACGGTTGAGGATCTCAATTTCTTTTGCAACGGCTGAAACCCGCCCTTTATTGATGTCAACATTACCCAGTTGGTCCAAATCAGGGTTTTGTTCCAGTATCCGGTCTTCCATGACGGGGATTTCTTCTTCAAGGTATTCAAGTGTGCACCCCAAAGCTTCTGCCTCTACATTCAAACCCGTCCCGGCTATCAGGGCATCCCCGCCAAATTTCTTGAATGATGTCAATTTTGCCTGGGCCATTGTATCCGGATCGTGCAGGACCTCACGTGTGGCCGGTGCATCGATCTCCTTCAATGCACGGATCATCAGCACAGGAATTACGGGTACCCTGTCTGGTTCTTTTAATTGAATAGCGGTTGCGATTCTTTCTAATGAGCTCATTGTAGACATAATGTTGTCCCTCCATTTAAATATTAAACAATAACGTAATTGTATTGTCTGATGTATGAGGATACCAATACGTAACTGTATGGTTTGTGGCCGATCCTCCTATTAAACTAACTTAAACTCTGTTTTACATTATTGCGCCGAATGGTGAGGGCACAAGATCCCACTTCCTCACAACATCACATGCAGAACAGTTTTCTCTATTTGGTTTTTTCTGGCAGCCTTTGCATTCGTTTACAAGAGATATGGCATTGGAGATTTCTTTTTTGAGATCCTGATATTCTCGTATCTTCTTTTCAGTCAGTTCCTGCTGTTTCGTCAATCTTTCAACTACAAGTTTGTAAGCATCGTCTCCAGTGGCATTTTCTTTTCTGATCATATAAAGCGCCTTGATCTCTTTGAGTGTCAGGCCTAAGTCTTTTAATTTTTTTATGAATTTAACTTTTTCAACAATATTGGGATCGAAAAGATAAAAACCACCGTCACTGCGATCAGAATAACTGATAAAATCCTCTTCCAGGTAATACCGGACGGTCCTAACCGTTGTACCTGCCTGTTGAGCCACTTCACCAATTTTTAACAATGTTTGATTGGTTTTCATACAAAACACCATACTGTACAGTTACGTTACTGTCAAATTAAATTTTTAAAAGATTTCATTTTGGAATAAGACAAGATAAAAAAAATCGCAACCTGGTTAACTTTAAGGGAAAGTTAACCAGAGATCTATAAAGAATTTCACATGGTGAGTACAAATTTTGAAAGGAACTATATTGTTTTTTGGGTATTTTCTTTAAACCAGCGGGTAAAGCCTTTCAAAGTATAGTCGCCTTTACCCAGATTTTCAAAAACGATCACTCTTTCCTCCGGAGAAACAACGAAATCCCAACCGTGCAATCGCAAAAACAGGCGCGATACAACATAGGCTGTTCTTTTATTTCCATCTGAAAACCCATGGTTTTTTGCTAATCCAAATGCATAAGAAGCGGCTAATTCAGGAATATCAGGAGAACTATATGCTATGAGGTTTTTGGGTTTATTAATAGCGCTTTCAATAAGTCCGATATCCCTTATTCCATTCGCCCCTCCGTGTTCCTGGATTTGTAGGTCATGTATGACAAGAACTGTTTCAAGTTCGATCCAAGTACAGTTCATCTTTTGGACAATTCTCTTAAAAGGTCTTTGTCTTGCTGCATTATTTTCTCAGCTTCTGCAACTTGTTTGGAAAAATTTTCATTATAGCCGCTTAATCGGTAGCCGCCATCTGCAGTCTCCGTAAAATAGAGCGTTTCACCTTCATTAACCCGCAATCTTGCCAAAGATTCTTTTGGTAATACAACACCAAGCGAATTACCAATCTTTCTTACTTTTAATTCCAACATATTTCACCTCCAATGTTATAACTATTGTAATAACATGCTTTTAAAATAGCAACCATGATTTTGAACAAAGCATTATAGGCGAATAATATACTTTTTTATAAAACTAAAACGGTAAAAAATGTAAATATGGGCGGAACCGGATCAACAATTTTGACAGTTTTTGGTATGAATGGCGCATGGGGCCTGAATCAGATAAAAACCCGGTCGAGGATATATAAACCAGATATAGCCGGGGCCGGTTCAGTTATACCGGCGCCTGGATATTATCTGATAAAGATATTTTTAATCATTATCTTCAATTTTCAATATCATTTCAGGACATTTTTTCACTTCTTCGTCTTCTTTTTGCAACTCGCTTTCATACTCTTCATTTTCAAGGTAAACCTGTGGCATTCGGCAATTATTCCCAAACAGAACGCATTTTGTCGGTTTTTCGGGATTACGATTTAAAAAAGTGGAAACAAATTGTTTTTTTATATTAAAATCCTGAACAATTTTATTGATAATGTTTTTGTGAACCACCACCTCTGCGCCGCTTATGTCATCAAATTTGACCTTAATCAAATTCTGTTTTTTTAATTCTCTGAGTTCCTGTGCGTGTTGCTGATCCATTGGCATTTCCTTTTTTATTTCAACAAGATTGTCTTTAAAAATCATTGTTTCAGATTTTACAGTCACTTCATTGATTGTTTTATAAAGTTGATCAATATCATACGGCTTTTCTATGTAATCATCCATTCCTATTTCTAAATATTTGTCACTGAACCAGGGATTGGCTGTCAACGCTACAATCGGGAGATATTTCAACTCTTGTCTGATTAATCTTGCTGCATCCCAACCATTCATGCCGGGCAGATCAATAGTCCATAAGGCACAGGTCGTACTCTCCTTCATTTGCTTTAGCTAAATCAAAAGCCTTTCGGCCACTGGAAATCATATCAAACTCAAATTCCCAGTCTTCCATTAAAATTTTATTGATCTCCTGGTGGGCTCTATCATCTTCTGCGATTAGAATTTTCATATTTTAATACCCGTTTTTATGAAAATCACATTAAATTTCTGTCAATATCCATTTTCCCATGCAAAATACCAATAATATCAATACGGTTGTCTGAGATAAAATAAAAAATGATGTGCTTTTGTACAGGAAAAGAATAGTATCCGGGACCAATTTCAGACCGTTGTCTTCCAAGTTCCGGATCAGCCGCAAGCTGGTTCAACTTATCCTCAATATTTTGAAGGTATTTTTCAGCTTGATTTTCGCTCCGGTTTTCGACCGTATAGTTCCAGATTTCTATTAAATCCGATTTTGCTGAAGGCGTGAGACGGAATTCATTCATTCCTGGCCTCAGCAATAATTTCGTTCACGGACTGGTTAACAAATTCTCCCTGTCTGGCTTGCTCAGCACCAGTTGATAATCGTTTTTTCAACATTTCAAGTTTCATATGCTGTACCAGTTCTTCATTTTTTTCCCAGAACCGCAACGCATCCCGGATTACCTCACTGGAATTGTTGTAATAACCTGATGCTACTCTCTGCTTAACTCTGGCTTCAAGCTCCGGTGTTAGTGAAATATGCATAGGAACCTCCTTATCTATTTGATTGTTCTATATCAAAATAGCAGTTGTACAGACATTGTCAATCTTTGAGAAAGTGCATTTGTGGGATTCAGGATTTTAGACCGGGGTGATGTTTTTCCAGGGCAGATTCTCTTTTCAGCCAATAATCATGTGGTTGAACCCAATGTAACCCTTTGTTCGGACGGCTTCAAATGTTTCATCGGAGCTTATCATAATTAAACACTTGACGTTTAAGGACAGCTTTATTCAAAATTTCATAGGGCGTTGCCATCGGCGAAAGTGAAAAAAATGGTCTTGAACGCATGGAAGTAAAGCGCTGCTGCCTGTTATAATTGTCTGCCCGGATCATAAAAAAACAAATCTTCTTGATATATACCAGGATACATACTACGTTAAGATATATAACGTGATATATACCAATGGGGGTGGAAATATGGAACATCAAACAGCCAAAATATTTAAAAACGGACGCAGCCAGGCCGTCCGATTGCCGAAAGAATTCCGGTTTGATGTAGAGGAAGTTTTCATTAAAAAGGTGGGGGATAAAGTGGTACTGTCTCCAAAGCCTGATTCATGGCGTGAATTTTTCTTATCCAGAGAAAAAGCTGATCCGGATTTCATGAAAGACCGTGTCGATCTTCCGCCCCAGGAAAGGCATATGTTCGATGATTAAGTTCATGCTTGACACCGACATATGCAGTTACATCATGAGGGAAAAACCCGTTCAGGTTTTAGAACGGTTTGATACCCATAAAATGGAGCAGTTCTGCATTTCAATAATCACATATGCAGAGTTTAAATACGGCGTCCTCAGATCACCAAACCCTAAAAAGCATCATCGGCTTGTTAAGCATTTTATCCTCCATGTTGATATTGTCCCATGGGATCGATCCGCAGCAGACAATTACGCCGATATCAGACAGACGCTGGAGAGCCGGGGGCACACCATTGGCAACATGGATATGATGATCGCGGCCCACGCAAGAAGCCTTGGGTTTACCCTTGTTACCAACAATGAAAAGCACTTTAAACGGGTACCGGATTTGAATATTGAAAACTGGACGAAAATTGTGTGACCTTTTTGCCGGTAAGGTTTGTGCAGAGGGGATCTCAGATACGAAATCATGATTTGATCAAGAATAACGGAAAATTGTGTAAATTTACTATATTTTATTGATTTCACAGCGATTAAGCGATATTGAGGTGTCGGTAAGGTTTGTAATCGGTTAGAAAAACAGGAGATAATTGTTCGGGATCGGCTGAAGAATGGATCAGCAGCAATAACTAATTCTTCAGACCTTTCTTTTCTGTTTTAATGTAGCACGATTCTTTCTCAATGTGTTGTTTTTATTGAAGGGATGTATAAATGAATCTGGATGGCTACCTGAAGAAATTTACAAAACTTAGAACAGGTGTCAGTCGTGGTCAGGTAAAACCACACAAACCTGTGATGTTGCTGGCCATACTCTCGCTGATCGAGAACAAGAAAATTACTTCCAACAGAATTGATTATTCGCCATATCTGCTTGAATTGTTTAAACGACTCTTTGATATTGTTAAATCAGAACAGGACGCACTGAATCCTCTTCTGCCGTTCTTCTATTTACGTGGGGATGGATTTTTCCATCATAGGCCGTTTAGTGAGGAGGCGCAGTCCTATAAAGCTCTCAGTGATCCAGGCAGTATCAAGAAATTTACAAGAATTGTTGAGTATGCATACCTGGATGAAGAGTTATGGGCATATCTCCAGGATCAAGGCGCTCTGAATACATTACGTGATGGGCTGATTCTGTCTTACTTTCCAAAATACAAAGCCCAAATTGAAGGCATTGTAAAAGAAGAGAAAGAGATATCTGGCTATGAAACTGTTTTAAAAAGTGAGCCGGATAAAATAAAGGAAACTAAATCAACATACAGGTCCACTGCTTTTGCCCGGATTATAAGAGAAATATATGATTACCGCTGTGCTGCCTGTGGTTTGCGTCTTAATTTGAACGGGTTGGTTATCATTGATGCAGCGCATCTAATTCCTTTTAGCGAATCCCAGGATGATGACCCTCGGAATGGCATTGCATTATGTAAAAATCACCATTGGGCAATGGATAAATTTCTAATTGTGCCGGGTGCGGACAATTTGTGGCATGTGTCTTCAGAACTCGATGATCGTATTGAGGGATGTAAAGAGATAATAACTTTGAATAATCGAAAGATTTTATTGCCACAGGATGAAAAATACTATCCAAAATCAGAGTCTCTGGCTTGGCGATATACAAGAATTTTAAGATAAAGCCCGTTACAGATTGATAAGAAGATTTTAATTGTTTTTCGTGAAATAGGATTAATAAATGGTTTCAAAATTGATTAAAGACTCTGATATTCGTTGGGATATTTTCAGAGCACTTTTACCTTTTTTTGGAAGCATTGTAACGCCATCTTTTTTAAGAAGAACAAGGGAATATGTTTCAGGGGTTGAGAGAGTCCATCCACTGATTGAAGGCATCTATAAGCCAAAGTGGAGCAGATATGCTTTGAGTATCGCAAGTATGCAAGTCAATCCTTATTCTGACAAATTGGAATATTTGGCTGATGGGAGGTGGCGAATCAGCTATTCGGCCAAATCGGGGGGCACTCATATTGCACAAAATAAAGCTTTGGTGAATTGTATGACGGATAAAGAACCCGTTATTGTATTATTACAGATATCGAATAATAAGAAAAATGGCGTCAAATACAGGTTGCTCGGACTTGGCATAATCCATTATTTTGATCCAATCAAAGATCAATTTGATATCCACCATGTTGATAGTGAAATTTTGGGTAGGCTTGGAAATGGTGTCCAGGAAGAACTGCTTGCAGAATACTCGATACGTGAAGCAGCCTTTGAAGAGTTTCATCCATTTGTTAAAGAAGAAAAATCGATTTATAAAATATCGAAGGTAAAACGAGAGCAAACATTCAAAAAAATTATCCTGGAGCAATACGATCATACTTGTTCAGTAACCGGTATAAAATTCAAATATCACAATATTGTGGAAGCTCAAGCAGCACATATTATTTCTAAAAGCAAAAATGGATCAGATGACCCTAGAAATGGGCTTGCTCTATCTAGTACAGCCCACTGGGCGTTTGACAAAGGAATTTTTACAATTTCTGATCAATATGAGATTATTGTAAACCCAAAAGCAAAGTCGGCAAGTTTAAGTAAATTTCCAATTTTGGAAAAAGAAGGTCAACAAATCGATTTGCCGGGTGATCAAAAATTTTATCCACACCAAGAATCCTTAAAATGGCACCGGGAGGAAGTATTCAGTAAATTTGGAGATTGATACTGAACAAAGTAGCTATAGGGTCGCGTCTTGATAGGTGACTAAAAAAGATCAAAGATACAAGAAAACACATCAGATACATGGCGTTTTTTGTATCCGGCCATTTCCATAAGAAGCGGGTTGTTCAATTTTACCTAACCACATCAAGCCGGGTATAAATCGGAATAAAGACAATATTATCTACGTTGATTCAAAGAAAATCGCATATATCAAGCTCTTCAAGGTTCCAACCGCCATTCAGTGTGGATGCTAAACTGAATTGTAAAATTGCTCCTTTGGGCACGTTAATAATATTGTTTACCGTCTGTTGGCAAGTTTCGTAGGGCATGCGAAATATCTTAAATCATTGCCCCTGTCATTGTCTATCGAGTATGGTAATGGTCAAAGCTAAGATTTTGACCATTTAGCGAACAAATCCCAATTGCGTAAAGGAAAAATTTTCAGAGGTCCAGAGAAACAAAAAAGGATCTCAGCTTAATTTTGCTGAAATCCTTTTAACTATCAATGGTGATCCCACGGGGAATCGAACCCCGGTTTCCGGCGTGAGAGGCCAGCGTCCTAACCGCTAGACGATGGGACCGTTAAAACGTATTTGTTTTTATATTAAAGCCGGGATTATGTCAATATCCTAATTGTTTGGGTCTGATCCGACAGTTAACCAAAGGACTGCTTTTTCCCCTTTTTGGCGCCGAAAATAAAATAGATGATCCAGCCCAGGACGGGGATAATGGCGATGAGGTGCCAGATGAACTTGGCCTTGAGGGAGCCGAAGTCTTTTCTGATAATGTCGATCAGGG
This sequence comes from Desulfobacula sp., assembly GCA_028280105.1. GTDB lineage: Bacteria > Desulfobacterota > Desulfobacteria > Desulfobacterales > Desulfobacteraceae > Desulfobacula. The sequence continues at coordinate 17,636 of JANQML010000003.1, forward strand.
CCAGCATGGTCAGAACAAATGAGATGCCGACACCGGCCAGAATATAAATCAGGGTGGGTTCCATTGGGTGTGCGCCTATCCTTTGAGTTTATCCGAGACCTTTAAAAGGGCATCTACATAATAGTTGCTGTGGTTGTACCTAAACAGGACTTTATGCTGTTCCTGCCTGGGGATGCCCGGTTTCCAGCCGTGGTGCTTCAGGTAGTTGGCAACCGAGAAGATGGCATCGGCATGGGTGAAAAGATCTATTTTCCCGTCGTTGTCACCGTCCTTTGCAAGGGTCAGGGCATTGGAGGGCATGAACTGGGAGATTCCCATGGCACCGGCGTAAGACCCTTTGATGTTTTCCGGGGCCACCCCTTCCCGGGCTGTGTATCTGATCAGGGCTTTGAGTTCTTCATACCCCCATTTGGACCGTCTGTTGACTTTTTTAAGAAAGGTCTCTTTTTTGGGCTTTCTCTTGTCCGGAATCACATCCCAGATTCTCTGGCGGAGGGTTTCATCGGTAAGGGCTGCCATGGTGGACAGGGTATTGATGACGGTTCGTTTGCCCAGGTATGTACCCAGGCGGGTTTCCACCAGAAGGATGGCCGTGATAACAGTTTTGTCCACGCCGTATTCTTTCTCAGCCCGGTCCAGGGTCTCTTTGTGGGTTTCAAGATATTTTTGGGCGTTTTGAATCGACTTTTTGGATGAAAACTGGTCATAATTGAGGCTGGATTCGGAATGGACAAAGAACAGGGAAACCCCTTCAGGGTTAAAAAAGACAGATTCCCTGGAGAATAATTCTTTTGTTTTTTCCGGATCAAAACCGTCCTGTACCAGTCTTTGGATCAGGTCGTCAAATTCGCCGCCTTTTCTGACTTCCTGGGCAGAGACGGAAACAGTTGGAATTAAAAATAAAAAACAGATCAGGCATATGATTAATTTTTGACTGTATAGATGCATTTTTGTGTTCATGGAAAAGATAAGGCTCCGCTTTAAGTTACCCTCTAAATTTCAGCCCTTGGGTGTCGGGCTGTTTTAAACCGTATGTTGTTATATCTTATTTTTTTTTAGATTGCATTAAAAAAACAAAAACACCCGGCCGTCTATAAGGACGGGCCGGGTGCCGGTATTGATTACAACTGCGGTTTATACCGCTGCTGCCTTAGATGGAATAGTAGAGTTCAAACTCATGGGGATGCGGCCGCGAAATAACCTCTTTGACCTCATTTTCCATTTTGTACTCACACCAGTAGTCAATGACGTCTTTTGTAAAGACATCGCCTTTGAGCAGAAAATCATGATCTTCTTTAAGTGAACAGATCGCCTCTTCCAGGGAACCCGGGGCAGATGCAATTTCAGCCAGTTCTTCCGGGGGCAGATCATAGATGTTTTTGTCCATGGGATCGCCGGGATCGATTTTGTTCTGGATGCCGTCGATCATGGCCATGGCAATGGCGGAAAAGGCCATGTAGCCGTTGGCCGAGGGATCCGGGGTTCTGAATTCAAGCCGTTTGGCCTTGGGATTGCTTGAGTACATGGGAAGGCGGATGGCCGCACTTCTGTTTCTGGATGAGTAGGCCAGTTTGATGGGGGCTTCAAATCCGGGAACCAACCGTTTGTACGAGTTGGTGGTGGGGTTGGTAATGGCGCACAGGGCTTTTCCGTGCCTGATGATGCCGCCGATGGCATACAGCGCCTCCTGGGACATGCCGGCATATCCGTTACCGGCAAATGTGGGTTTGCCGTCTTTCCAGAAACTCATGTGGGTGTGCATGCCCGTACCGTTGTCCCCGTACAGGGGTTTGGGCATAAAGGTCACGGTGCACCCGTATTTGGCTGCAACATTTCTCAGTACGTATTTAAACCAGGCCAGGCTGTCGCTCATGTTGAGCAGGGTGTCGAACCGAAGATCGATTTCAGACTGACCGGCCGAGGCCACTTCATGATGCTGGCATTCCATGGTGATGCCCAGGTTTTCCATGGTGAGCATCATTTCGGTTCTCATGTCCTGGTACTGATCCATGGGGGGAAGGGGAAAATAGCCGTGTTTGGGCCGGATTTTGTGGCCCAGGTTGGGGCCGATATCCGAGCTGCTGTTCCAGTGGGCTTCGGGAGAATCAATTTCAAAGAAGGCGGCATGGGGGTCTGACTGGTAACGGACGTTGCTGAAGATAAAGAACTCCGGTTCCGGTCCGACATAGATGGTGTCGCCGTGGCCCGTGCTTTTGATGTACTGCTCGGCTTTTTTGGCAATTCCCCGGGGATCCCGGGAATAGGCTTCCTGAGTGATGGGGTCGTGAACGTTGCCGATCAGAACCAGTGTGGGCTCTTTGAAGAACGGATCCATTTTTGCCGTACCGGCTTCCGGGATAACGATCATGTCCGAGTTATCAATATTCTGCCAGGCTCTCATGGAGGAACCGTCAAAACCGTATCCGTCTTCAAAGGATGATTCGGTCAGTTCTGCCGTGGGGATGGAGAAGTGCTGCCAGGTACCGATAAAGTCCATGTAGCGGATATCGATAATTTTAACGTCATTTTCCTTTGCCATTGCGATTACATCATTTGGAGTCATTTTAATTCCTTTCTTATTAATGTTTTTTTGGGGTTATTTTATTTTTGCGTACCACTATTAATCGCATTTTGATATCCATGATTATCCGGATAATCGTCCGTGCGCTGTCATGCGTTCGGGATGCAGGTTAATTGCGTCGCTTTTTTTATATTATTAAATTAAAGGTACCCTAAAGGGCTTCTGTCCCTGTTTCACCGGTTCTGACCCGGATGACCTGCTCCACCGGAAGAACGAAAATTTTACCGTCTCCTATCTTGCCGCTGTTTGCCGCATTTCTGACGGTTTCAACCGCTTCTTCGATGCGTTCGTCACTGACCACAATCTCAATTTTGATTTTCGGAACAAAATCAACCACATATTCTGCACCGCGGTATATCTCTTTGTGGCCTTTTTGGCGGCCGTATCCATTGACTTCGGTTACGGTCATGCCATAGATGCCGATATCGCTTAATGCCTCTTTGATATCATCCAGTTTAAATGGCTTTACAATTGCCTCAATTTTTTTCATTGATTACCTCCTTTGCATGTACTCGGGGCAGACTTTTCAAGATGGCATTCTGGATCTGCTCAAGCCTGGTTCTATTTTCAATTTTTCCGTCGTTTTCCAGATTTTTTACATAAAAGACATCCACGACCTGGTCCACTTTTGTCGCCACCATGGCCACGTTGACGTTCAGCCCGTTCCGGTAGAGGGCATTGGTAACGGAGAACAGGAGCCCCGGAAAATCATAGGTAATGACCTCGACAATGGTGAAAAAGCTGGACGTTTCATTGTCGACACGGACCCGGCTGGGCTCCGGCGCTTTTCCGGATGAGACCTGAAGGGTTTCGGGGATGCGGTACAGGGCCTTGTCCAGAAAGGTGTCATCGGTCAGGGCCTGGACCAGGTCGGCCTCGGCCTTTTTCCATTTCTCCTTTTCAAAAATTCGATCCACGGGCGGATGAACCTTAAATATATCCAGGGCATGTTCTTCACCAAGACCGTATGCCTGGGATGCCACGATATCCAGGCCGTTTAAAAAGAAGACCCCGGCGATTTTCGAGTACAAACCGGGTTTGTCTTTTGCACAGATGGATACGGTCCTGATATCGGATTCCTCCTCTTTGGAGATCTGCCAGAGAAAATCCTTTTCCCCCAGGGTCCGGTAGAGGTTGATGTGGGAGACAATGTTTTCAGCCGGGACATCCATGAGGTATCTTCTGGACATGGTTTCAAGCTGTTCACTTGTTTCCTCTTCCCGCCAGCTCTCTTTGAGCAGGCTGAGCACATCTGTTTTCTTTTTTTCGATCAGGCGCTGTGTTTTTTTGCTGGCCAGATCCCCTTTGGTCAGGATGGATATGGTCTTTAAAAACAGATCTTTTATCAGGTTTTCGGTCCAGTCGTTCCAGGCTTTGGGGCCGGTGGCTTTGGAATCGGCCACGGTGAGCAGAAACAACATCCGAAGCAATCTGATTTTGCCCACTTTGTTGGCCATGTATACGGCGGTCTCTTCATCAAAAATATCCCGCCGGGTGGCGGTTTTAACCAGTGCCAGGTGGTTTTCGATCAGAAAGGCGGCATCTTCGATCTCCGCCGGGTTGAATCCGAACCGTTTGAGAATGGGCCGGGCGATCCTGGCACCGGTCTTTGAGTGCTCCCTGGCCGGATCGGATTTGCCGATATCATGGAGCAGGGCGGCAAAATAGAGGACATTTTTGTTCCTGACCTCTTTGAAGACGGAATAATAGAGCCGGTTGCCCCGGATATCGCCTTTTTCCTTGAATGAATTGACCACCTGAACACACCGGATGGAATGTTTGTCCACCGGGAAAAGATGGTAATGATTGTACTGGATTTTACTGACAATTTTAGAGAATTCCGGGATGAGTTTTTCAAGGATGCCGGTGGCCAGCATCACATTGAGCACATTGAACTCCCAATAGGAGAGGCCGAGTATCTTTTTGAAGATCTTGATGCAGGCCGGATCTTTTCTGAATTTTGCATCCACCAGGTGTGAAAATTCCGATACAATCCTTCGGGCTTCAATTGAAAGGGATATCTTTTTTTGTCCGCTCTCCAGAAATATTTTTAAAAGTATGGTCGGGTTTTTAAGGACGGCCAGTGTGTTTGCAAAGTGGAGGCGCCGTTTCTGGATGACCAGGCCCTCTGTTTTTGTGGGGCGGGGTTCAACGGTTCCTTTTTTGACCCGGATGCTGGAAAGAATGTCTTCAAAGGTAATCTGGTTGATCTGTTTTAAAAAATCCATCTGGGAATGAAGATCGCCTAAAAAGAGTTCGACATCCGGTTGTCTTTTACTGGTTTTATATCCCAAAAGGCCTGCCACTTCGGTCTGATATTCAAAATGGAGGGTGTCGCATTTTCGTTTGGTCACATGATGCAGAACGTTTCTGATCTTCCAGATATCTGACAGGGCTTTTTTAAGATGGATGAATTCAAAATGCGACAAAAATCCGTAATACTCCAGGTCGCGTCTGCTTTTAATATTGGATTTGATTTTTGCATACCAGAGCAGGGTGTGGTAATCTCTTAATCCCCCGAATCCGGATTTGAGATCCGGTGCGATAAGGTAGGTGGAGTCGCCGAAATCAAAATGCCGTTTTTCCCCGTGTTCGTAAAGATAGTTGAGCGTATTTTTCAGATGCCTGCTGTTGAGTTCTTTGCGGAATCTTTCCATGAAGGATGTGTATATCAGTGATGCACCGCAGATAAAACGGGCATCCAGATAGGTGGTTAAAATATCAAACCGCTCAAATCCCATTTCAAGGCATTCGTCGATGGTGCGAACGGCGTACCCCACTTCAAACCCGTAGTCCCACAACGGATAAAGCAGTTCCTGTACAAAGGCTTCGACCTCCGGCGGAATGCTCTTTTCAAACAGAATCAGAAGGTCGATATCGGAATGGATACACTGTTCTTTCCTGCCGTATCCTCCCAGGGCAATGACGGCGAACGGAGATCCGGATACCGTTATTTTCCGGGCGGATATACTTTTTTCATATACGGTGAAGAGGTATTCATCCAGAACAGCGGTATACTTTTTAAGAAAAACAGGTTCGACTCCGGCCAGAAAATCTTCCACCAGCCGGCTTTTACGTCGGATTAATATGTCTGCATTTGTTTTATCCATCATCGGTTCTTAACGTTATAAAAATATATGGTTTTATGTATAAGCAATGCCCATGCCACGCCTGGACTGGCAAGGGATTACATCTTTTTCGGCTTGAATTTTCGAGTCAGAGGATGCGTTTTGGAGTAAAAAATTACAAAAATGAATTATTTTTGTTTTATTTGTTTCTTTTTTGTAATTTTTATAAAGTAATAAAGGGCGGAAAGGATGAACAACGGAAAAATTAAAAAGGGCGTAAAATCAAAGAGCGGGGCGGCAGCCGCAGGCTACAAAAAGGGGCGGCTGCCGCAAAAAAATCTGTTCTGACGGAATCATTCTTTTTTTTCAATCTGTTCCGGTTCTTCTTTCTTCTTTTCAACCGTCTTATCCCGGGTTGCGTTCTTAAAATTCTTGATGCCTTTTCCAAGGCCGGACCCGATTTCAGGCAGTTTTCCGGCACCGAATATAATAAGGATGATTACCAGAATGATTGTTAGTTCCAATGGCCCAAATCCACCCATGTTTTACTCCTATTTAGTTGCGCAACTATTGTCTCTGTTTTAAAAAAAGAGTATCATTAAGTTTTTGACCTGTCAATCGATAGAAATATGTGTGCCGTCTCTGTTTTTTAAATGGCGGCAATGAACGTATATTACATTTTTGTAATTACCGGCAGGTCCCGGATGCCACTTTCAAGCTAAATAGCGAACCGGTAAATAATGAGTTGTTAACAAATGATCTGAAGATGGAGAAATCAATGAATCAGGAACCGAACAATGAGTTTTTCGGCGCACAGAAATACGTGCTTGACCCGGAACTGGCTTCGATTGTCAATATTTCAATGAAACTTGAGATGCCCCTGCTGCTCAAGGGAGAGCCGGGCACCGGTAAAACCATGCTGGCCCATGCCATTGCAGAAAACTTGAACATGCCGTTAATTGTCCTGAATGTCAAATCGAGCATGAAGCTGGTGGAGGCGCTTTACCAGTATGATACGCTCACGCGGCTGAATGATTCCCGGTTTGGTGATTCCAAACGGGATGTGAGCAATATTGATGAATACATTAAAATGGGAAAGATCGGTCAGGCCTTTTGCGCAGACCAACGGACCGTCCTTTTAATCGATGAAATCGACAAGGCCGACACCGATTTCCAGGACGACATGCTGGATGTGCTGGACCAGATGCAGTTTGACATTATTGAAACCGATAAAACCGTAACGGCCCGCCACCGTCCGGTGATCATCATCACATCCAATGCCAAAAAAGACCTGTCCGATCCGTTTTTGGGACGGTGCAATTTCCACCACATTGCTTTTCCCGATCCCAAGATGATGCGGAAAATTATTGATGTTCATTTCCCCGATATCGACGCCAAACTTGCCAAGCATTCAATCGAAGCCTTTTTCCGGATGAGGGAGGTTGAAAATATCGAGAAAAAACCGGCCACACGGGAGTTGATCAACTGGATCAGGGCGCTGAACGCAGACCCGGATTTCAGATCAAAGGATCTGGTCAAAGGCAGGCTTCCCTTTTTGGGCGTGCTGTTTAAAAAGAGTTCGGATTATGAGCGGGCCAAATATCCGGGGTCCCGGTCCAGGTATTGAACCGCACCCGGTCCCGGCATGAACCGGTACCGGATATCGGCCGGTTCGCGATTTGACCGGTATATGACATTAGGGTGATCAGATCATGTTTTTAAATTTTTTTTATACGTTAAAGGAAGCCGGGGTACCGGTCTCTCCCACCGCGTTTTTGACCCTGCAAAAAGCGCTTCACTCAGGATTGATCCATTCCCTGGCTGATTTCTATACCTGTGCCAGATCCATTCTGGTTAAAAGTGAACGTTATTTTGACCTCTATGACCAGGTGTTTGCCAACCAGTTCCAGGGCATTCCTCTGCCTGAAAAAGACGGATTTGAGATTGATGAAATGGCCCGCGCCATGCTGGATGAATGGCTTAAGAACCCCAAGCTGATGGCCCGGGCACTGGGCATGGATGAAGAGAAGCTCAGCCAGATGTCACCCGAGGAATTGATTGAATATTTTAAAAAACGGCTCAAGGACCAGGACGGCCGGCATGACGGGGGCAACAGGTGGATCGGAACAGGGGGGACGTCTCCCGTGGGTCACTCGGGGTATCACCCCGGAGGAATGCGGGTGGGCGGCGAATCCCGAAACAAGTCTGCCGTTAAAGTGGCCAATGAACGGCGCTATAAAGACTATTCCACACAGGGGCCGCTGACCCAGGCCAATGTGGGGGAGGCGTTAAAACGGCTTCGAAACATGATTCCGGCAGGCCCCAGGGACAGGATCAATGTCGATGAAACCATCCGGGAGACCCTGCGCAACGGCGGTGAGATCGAGCTGGTTTTTGACCGGGCTTTAAAGGACCGCCTCAAGGTGGTGTTGGCCATTGATAACGGCGGTTGGTCCATGGACCCCCATATCGGTGTGGTGCAGACCCTGTTCGATTACGCAAGGGCCCAGTTCAAGGAGGTGAATACCTATTTTTTTCATAACACCATCTATGATTATCTATGGGAAGACCCGGCCCGGTATCGAAGACCGAAAAAAGTTTCCGAGTTTGCCCGGCAGGACCCGGATACCCGGCTGATCATTATCGGGGATGCCAGCATGGCCCCATATGAGCTCATGGCCCATGACGGTTCCATCCATATTACGGAACGAAGCGGCCGGGCCAGCATTGAACAGCTCAGATTTCTGACCCAGACCTTTGAACACGCGGTCTGGCTGAATCCGGTATCGGAATCCATGTGGGGATACACGCACACGATCATGGCCATTGCCGATATCTTTCCCATGTTTCCGCTTTCGCTTGACGGACTGGAAAAAGCGGTGACCCAATTGATGTCCAAAAATTAATTCCCGGATCTTTACCCTTTAGATTAATAGCTTAAATTTCAAAATCCGTCGGTTTTTTTAAAGACAGGGCCCGGTCCTTTAGCCGGTTTCGGGTCAAGATTTTCAATGGACCGGCCGATACGTATTAAACGGTATTCCTCTGATTTGGATAAAGGTAACACGGCGTGAGAATGAAAAAGACAACAGCCAGTATCCTGTTTTTTCTGCTGACAGTTATGCCCTGTAAAGCCAGGGATTTTGTGGTTGAGTTCGACCATGAAAACTATAAGGAGGAAAAGGTACCGTTTTCCTATTCACCCCTTATCTATCATTCCATCCAGGTGCGGACCAGTGCCGGACCCAAGTTGTTGATTCTAACCGGTGACGACTACCATTACCGGACCTGGCTGCGCCACTACATTGCCGCTGGAAAGGCTTTTCTGGCAAAGGTTCCGGATGACAGGGCCGACGAATTTATCGCAAATAGTGCCTTTGAAATTGATGTAACAATGCTCCATCCCCTTAACCTGGAAGAGTATAAAAGGGGAAATGAAAGCGCTGAAAAAGAGTCGGTACCGGTTTCAGAAACAAAAATCTCTGCAGAGCCTCCGGAGTCGGGTACCCGGGCGATGGAAACAGATGCCGCACCGACTGTCGGACGCGGTACCCTGCAGACGACCGGGGAAAAGAGGCGTCAGGAGCGGACAGCCCTGATTGAATCGGAGCGGGCATACCGGGCAGAGGCGGACCGGCATTACAGAGACGGGATACAGGGCCACCGGGAAGCGCTGCGCTTAAGACTGCTCCAGGATGAGTCCAACCGCAGAAAGGAACGGGAGGAACGGCACCGCGAGTTCCGGCGGCAATGGTCGGACCTGCAATCCGCACGGTGACGAAACCTGCGGGATCTCATCTCCGGAAGACTGAAAATAAATCAGCAATCCGGCCGGTCTATCCCGTAAAAGCGTTTTGTGTTCTTATAAATAATTTCAGATAATTGTTCCGGGTCTGTCTGCCGAACTTCGGCCAGTTTCAATAGTACGGATTTCACAAAGCCGGGTTCGTTTCTGCGGACTTTATTTTTCTGGGGAGCCGGGGTCAGATAAGGGCAGTCGGTTTCGATAAGTAGCCGGTCATCCGGAATCATGGGGACAATGCTTCTCAAGTACGCCCCTCTTTTTTTGATGGTCAAAATACCTGTGATACCGATGTGGTATCCCAGGTCCAGGTATTTTACCATCTCCTGTTTAGTTCCGGAAAAACAGTGCACCACCCCTTTCCGGGTGCTTGGGCCGTGGGCTTTGACAAGCTCGTAAAACCGGCCGCCGGTGTCCCGTTCGTGAAAGATCAGGGGAAGGTCAAGATCGCCTGCCGCCTCCAGTTGCCTGATCAAACACGTCTCCTGATCCGTCCGGGGGGAGAACATCCGGTTGAAATCCAGCCCGGTCTCTCCCCACGCTTTTACACAGGATTGGGTTCTGGCAAGACCGATAAGGGCATGGATGGTATCTTTGCTGCAGCTTTTGGCGTAATGGGGATGATAGCCCACGGAGGTGATGATATTCGGATATTTTTTTGCAATATCAACGGCCTTCCGGGACGAGTCAAGATCAATTCCTACGACCATGATCTCTTTGACCCGGGCCTGGGCGGCCCGCAGAATAACGTCATCGCGGTCCGTGTCATATGATTTATCATCTAAATGGGAATGGGAATCGAACAATATCATAAGGGGGGTCCTGTTGTTATTCCGGGCTCTTTGTTTATCCGGTTTGTTTGGGGGGTCTATTCTTACTGATGCTTTCGCAGTCAATCCTAAGTTCACGCAAATTTAAAGCCTTCACTGGTGGAAGAAGCCGTTTTACGGTTACAGTGAAGGCTCAATGTAAGGAAAACTGTTTTTCAGCACTCCTTGACACATGCTGTTTATATCAGTAAATTCAACAGCAGTCAATTTGACTGGCGCAATTCGAAATACTGCGAAGATATGGAAAAAACACAGAATAAAAATTCGATCATACGGCTCTTTAATGTCAGCAAGCGGTATGGTGGGAAATTGGCTTTAAAAGACATCTCCCTGGATATTGAGCAGGGTGAGTTTATTTTTATCTCAGGCCCTTCAGGGGCTGGAAAATCCACATTGCTTAAAGTGCTTTACCTGGCAGAGAAGGTATCCGAAGGCCAGATTTTGATTGACGGGATGAATCTGGCCCGGATCTCGTCATCCCGGCTTCCGGCGTTAAGGCGTCGATTCGGTATGGTGTTTCAGGATTTTAAACTGATTCCCAATCGCACGGTATATGAAAACGTGGCCCTTGTGCTTCAGGCTGCCGGAGAAAAACCGTCTTATGTTAAAAAAAAGGTGATGCAGGTCTTAAGAACCGTGGGAATGGATAAAAAAGCAAAATCTCTGCCGCCAACCCTTTCCGGAGGGGAGCAGCAACGGGTTGCCGTGGCAAGGGCGGTGGTGGGGGAACCCTCCATCATCCTGGCGGACGAACCCACGGGCAGTCTGGACACCAAATCCGCACAGGCCATTCTTGATTTTTTAATGGAGTATCATAAAAAGGGAACCACGGTTCTGGTTGCCAGCCACAACCTTCTTCTTCTTGAAAGTTCGGTAAGGGGACGGAACGTTGAAATCAACGACGGGGTGATCCATCGGACAGCCACCATGCTTTAGGAGAACAGATAAACAGGTTAAGATGACCCATTTTGTTAAAAAAGCACTGGCAGATATCCGGTCCAACCGGTTTTTAAACCTGATTACGATCATCACCATCTCTCTTTCCATCCTGGTGGTATCTGTTTTTCTGCTCTTTTTTGAAAATGTCAGCCGGGTGATCGAATCTTGGAACCAGGGCGGCCGGGCCATGATCTATCTGAACGATACATTTACCATGGATATGCTGCCCCCGCTGGAATCCAAACTGGACGCCATGGCGGAGATCGAACGTATGGAGTTCATTTCCAAAGAACAAGCCCTTGAAAAGCTTAAAAAGGATATGGCCGACCGGAGTGCCTTTTTAAAGACGCTGAAAGAGAATCCGCTTCCCCATGCAATTGAAATTAAAATAAAGCCATATTCCAGTTTTGATCAGATCCAGGTGCTGGCTGAAAATTTAAAGGCCATCGAAGTTGTCGAGGATGTGGAATACGGACAGGGCTGGCTGGGTAAATTCTTAAATATATTTAATCTGTTTAAGATGACAGGGTATGCCATGTGTTCGCTTTTTTTCTTTATTGCCCTGTTTATTACGGCCAATACGGTTCGGCTGGCATTTTATTCGCGTCGCCTGGAAGTGGAAATCATGCGGCTGGTGGGCGCCACTGAAACCTTTATCAAGGCCCCGTTTTACGTGGAAGGACTTTTACAGGGATTTCTGGGCGGGGTGCTGGGACTTGCCATTCTTCTGGTCGCTTTTTTAACGGTTGTCTCCGGAATTTCCCAGAACCTGGCCGCCTATGTCTATCTTGATATTCAGTTTTTATCTTTGAAAACCATTGCCGTTATTATTGCCGGCAGCACGTTTCTGGGTTGGTTTGGATGCTATCTCTCCTTAAAGCAGATTTTAAAATAATCCTGTTTTTATTGACGTTTGTCTGCGGAGTAACGATTGCCGGGCGTGCAGATGCGGAAACTGCTCCGGTTGATTCGGTTTCCTACAGCGGGGTGATTACTTCGTACCGGCTGAATATCCGGAGTGCCCCTTCCAGAAACGCCGGAGTTGTCCTGGTTCTTGAAAAGGGCCAATCCGTTGACCTGGTTCAAAAACCGGGCCCCACCGGTTCCTGGCTGGCAGTGACTTACCAGGGCAAGAAAGGGTATGTCCGCAACCGGCCCCAGTATATCCGTTTGATCCGTAAAGAGAAAAGGGACGTAGCAGCCGAAAGAACCAAACCGGTTCCGGTAAAAAGATCCAAAGAGGAAAACCGCCGGGTAAAAACGGATCCGGCTGAACCGGCGGAAAAAAAAGCGGAAAGGACTAGAAAGAGCCGGGAGATAAAAGAGAAGATCGTCATTCAGGAAAAAATGGTTCAAACCTTCACCCAAAAGGAACGGGAGATCATCGAGGGACTGAACGAAATTGATTATGCATTAAACCGAACCCGTTTGGCAGCCTCCTCCCTGTCATCGGAAATCAAGGAACTGGAAACAAGAATTCTCGGACTGAAATTTGAAGCGGTCCGGTCAAATAAAGAACTGGAACTCAACCGTGACTATGCCGGAAATCGGCTGAAAGCCTTATACAAGATGAATATGATCGGTCGCCTTGACGTGGCCGGCATGCCGGCCTCCATTTTTGACTTTTTTCTTCAGCAAAATGCCATGAGGCGAATCATCCAGACCGATCTGGCCGTAATTCAGGAGCAGAACCAGGCGGTTGATTCGCTGAAACAGCTGGAAGAAAAACTGAAAAAAGAGAGGGATGCAAAAACAGCACTTGAATCGGAACTGAACGATCAGATTCGAATCAATAAATCGGAAACCCTGAAAAAAGAGTTGATTCTAAAAGAAATCCGTCAGAAAAAACGATTGTCCCTGGCAGCGGTTGATGCCCTGAGAGAGGCGGAAATTCGTTTGGACAGCCGGATCAACATGCTGCAGTCCGATATCACCCGGGATAACAGGGATCTGTCGTTTTCAAATTACAAGGGCCGGCTTAAGGTCCCCGTGCAGGGAGAGATTATTTCCGTTTTCGGACCGTCGCAGTCCGCAGATGACAAAGCCTTCACTTTTCAGAACGGAATTGATATAAAGGTGGAACGGGGGGAACCTGTAAAATCCGTCTTCAAGGGAGAAGTCATGTTTGCCCGATGGCTTAAAGGCTATGGGAATCTTCTGATTATCAATCACGGAGACAATTACTATACCTTGTATGCCCATGTTGAGGAAATTTTTAAAAAAGAAGGGGAATCCGTTGAAACCGGTGAAGTAATCGCCACTGCAGGAGATACCGGTTCAATAAAAGGGCCCCGCCTCCATTTTGAGGTCCGTCACCATGGCAAACCGCTGAATCCGATGCAGTGGTTAATAAAAGGAACTTAACAATGTTAATCCGATACGATCGTATGCTCAGGTCCGCGCTGTTCTTTTTGGCTCTTGCCTGCTTTTTGGTATCTGTCGATGCCGTGAACCATCCGCTGAATGCAGATGATCAAACCTATAAATCGTTAAAGCTGTTCACCGATGTGCTTGAAGAACTGGAGAAAAATTATGTAGATGATGTGGATTCCCCGTCGCTGATTGAAAATGCCATTAAGGGCATGGTGGGGAACCTTGATCCGCACTCCAGCTTTATGCCGCCCGAAGCCTTTGGTGAACTCCAGGATGAAACCAAAGGCGAATTTTCCGGCATCGGTATTGTTATTACCATTAAGGACGGTATTCTGACCGTTGTGTCTCCCATTGAGGGGACCCCGGCGTTTAAAGCCGGAATTCGGGCCGGAGACGCGATTATCCGGATCAACGGAAAATTAACCAAGGGCATGGCCCTTTGGGAAGCCGTGAAGATGATGCGGGGGCCCCGGCGTGAAACCGTTGTTATTTCCGTTGTCCGAGTCAATGAGCCGGAAACCATGGAGTTCTCCTTAGAGCGGGATCTGATTCCCATAGAAAGCGTCAGGAGTGTCTTGCTCAAACCCAAATACGGGTATCTTCGGGTGACCAATTTCAGGATGAGTACAATAGATGAAATCAATACGCACCTGAGCCAAATGGAGACCGAATCCAACGGATTAAACGGATTGATTATGGATTTAAGGGATAATCCGGGCGGCGTTTTGGGCCAGGCTGTGAAATTGTCGGATCTGTTTCTGGAAAAAGGCGATATTGTTTCCATTCAGGGACGCGACGAACGGAACAAACAGGTCTATTCAGCCAGTGACGGTGAAGACGACAGAACCTATCCTGTTGTTGTTTTGATCAACGGCGGTTCGGCGTCTGCGTCCGAGATTGTGGCAGGGGCGTTGCAGGATCATTCCCGGGCGCTGATTCTCGGGACCTCGTCTTTTGGAAAAGGGTCGGTTCAGACGGTCCGCTCTTTAAAGGGCGGATTCGGGATAAAATATACCGTTGCACGGTATTATACGCCCAATGGGCGGTCCATCCAGGGCAAAGGGATCGAACCGGATATTGAGGTGGAATTCGAGATCATCGAGAAGAAAGAAAAAGAATCCAGCCTGTTTGACCGGATGGTGAGGGAAAAGGATTTAAAAAATGCCTTAAAACCGGAGGAAGATACCTCCAAAGAAGAGAACAGACCCATAAGCCATCCCCGGTTTTCCGATGCAGACCAGCTTCAACAGGACTCACAGGTAAAACGCGCACTTGATATCCTGATCAGTTACGGCGTGTTCAGCAGATTAAATGACAGTTAGGAAAAAGGGCGCGGCCGGAAAGAAATCCGTGTCAAAAAAGAAGCCGGTCGCTCGAAAAAAGACCGTATCCCGCAGACGGAAAAAGACCCCCAAAAAAAGTCCGCCGTTTGTTCTCAGCGAGCTGAAAAAAGGGCTGCTGGGTATTCTGGCGCTCATTTCAATCTGCCTGACCGTGGCAATGGTTGCCGATATCCTTTTAAAACCGGACACAAGAGAAACAGCGGACTCCCAACCCTTGCCCAATGAACGGATTACCCCTGACGTACCGGTTAAAAAACCGGCATTTGTAAAAACGCCGCCACCGGAAAAACAGCCACCGGCCATACCCCGGACCAAGCCGGATGGCGGATCGGAAAAGACGGCAGGATCCATCAAATTCGAGGTGTTCACAGATATTGATCCGACCATTGAAGAGAAACCCCGGCCGGTATTAAACGATCAAGCCCCCCGAATCGCCATAATTATCGATGATATCGGGTATGACAGAAAAATAGCCTATGCCCTGTTTGATCTGGAACCGGATCTCACGTTTTCGGTGCTTCCCTTTTCACCTTTCGGGCGGAAAATCTCTGAAAAGCTTCATGCAAACGGTGCCGAACTGATGCTGCACCTGCCCATGGAACCGGTTGAATATCCCCATATCGACCCGGGGCCGGGTGCGATTTTAACCAGTATGAACCCGGATGCGTTGCTGGCTCAGTTAAAAGAAGATTTGCGCCAGATACCCCACATTGTCGGGGTGAACAACCATATGGGATCGAAATTGACTGCCAGTGCCGCGCAGATGAACCAGATTTTTACGATCCTGAAAAAAGAGAACCTCTTTTTTGTAGATTCCAGAACGGCTCCCAAATCCCAGGGTAAGGCATCGGCGAGGTTGCTGAGACTTGAATTTGCCCAGCGGGATGTCTTTTTAGATAATTTCCAGGACGAAAAATACATTACCGGGCAGCTGGAGCAACTGATTCGGATTGCCAGAAAACACGGCACGGCCATAGGAATCGGCCACCCTTACAAAGTCACGCTTGAGACGCTGAGCCATCAGCTGCCCATCATCAAAAAAGAGATCAAAATCGTCCGGGTCAGTGAATTGACCCATATCCCGGGTTAACCGCATACCTGTTCTGTTTTTTCAGGGTGAAATCACCAATCCGATCTTGACAGGTCTTGTGAGTAAGTGTTACTTACCTAAATCAAAATCATCGATATCCCGTTATTCAACCGTTTTTAAGGCAGGGTTCCATGCTCAATGAAAAGAGGAGTCACCCACCGGGCAGAATCAAGATCATGAAATCTTTTTCCAGGCTCATGGAAAAAAATGATTTTCATTCCATCACCACAGCCCAGATCGCAAAAAATGCAACGGTGACCGAAGGACTGATCTACAAATATTTTAAAGATAAAAAAGATCTGCTTTACCAGGTACTCAACGAGCATTTTTATGAATTTCAGGCAAAGATAGAAAATCGGATTGCCAATGAAGATACCTCTATCCGGCAGTTGGAAGTGATCATTTATTCCAGCCTTGAAAGCTATGCCGATAACCGGGTCTTCTCTAAAATCCTGCTTTTGGAAGTCCGGAACTCCCAGGAATTTTTTAAATCCTGCGCCTATGAACGGGTTCAGCATTATTCAAGGACCATTCTAAAGATTATTAAAAAGGGCATGGCCAATAATGAACTGCGGTCTGATATCGATGCCTTGACCCTGAGAAAAGTGATCCTTGGGGCGATTGAACATGCCTGTCTGGGAGAGATCATTTTCGGCAGGGAAGTGGATATTGACCAGGTCTCAACAGATATTTCCACCATTCTTTTTAACGGAGCCGGAGCATAGATGAATACCAGAGCCATTCGCGAGTTGATCAACACCCGTCTTGAGTCGTCAGCCCCTGTAATTACCGAAGATGAGGCCAAACCGATTTTTAACCGGTTTAAGATCCCGGTGGTAACGGAAAAAGCGGCTGTCAATGAAACCCAGGTCTTAACGGCCTGCCGTGAAACAGGATACCCCGTTGTTTTAAAAGGCATCAGCCCGTCTGCATCCCACAAGACCGAGGCCGGATATGTCCGGGTGGGCCTGGGCAATGATCACCAGGTCAGGGATGCTGTCCGGCAGATGGCACCTTCCGGCGGCGGAAAGACGGATCAGGTCACCCGCTTTTTGATACAGCCGGTGATCCGGGGCAGCCGGGAGTTTGTGGCCGGGATGTTTCGGGATCCCCAATTCGGCCCTGTGATTGTTTTCGGTCTGGGGGGAATTATGACCGAGGTTCTGAAAGATGTGGTATTTAAACGGGTTCCGCTATGCGATGCTGACATTGAAGATATGTTTGACCGGTTATCCGCAAAATCGCTTCTGGGTCCCTTCAGGGGGGAAGCTGCCGTGGATATGGATGAATTAAAGGGGATTTTAAGGTCCCTCTCCGCCATGGCCCAAACCTTTGAAGATATAAAAGAGATCGACATCAACCCGATAATCATTCAGCCGGATGGAAAGCCCGTTGCCGTTGACGGACTTATTCTCCTTGAAAAAGGATCGAAACCGTTGCCGTCCGTACCTGTTGATCTTAAAAAACTGGCTTTGTGCTATTATCCGGCTTCAATTGCCTTTATCGGAGCGTCCGCCACACCCGGAAAATGGGGACACCTGCTGACCACCAGCACATTTTCAGGAGACTATGAAGGGGATGTTTATCTGGTCAATCCCAAAGGCGGAACCATTTACGGGCATAAGGTGTTTAAGCGGGTGGACGAGATTGAGACCGACATTGATCTGGCAGTGGTAACCATTCCGGCGGACCGGATTTTGGAGCTGATTCCCCAACTGGAGAAAAAGAATGTAAAAGGCATGCTTTTGATTACTTCGGGGTTCAGGGAGGTCGGAGCCGAAGGGGCGGCTTTGGAAGATGCGCTGGTGGCCGCTGCCCGAAAAGCCGGTATATTGATCCTGGGTCCCAATACCATGGGGATCTGCAATCCCCATGCCGGCTTTTATTGCACCGCTTCCAGCGCCTATCCCCTCCCCGGTTCCACAGCCCTGGTCTGCCAGTCCGGGAATATGGGGACTCAACTGCTGAGCTTTGCCGAGCAGCAGGATATCGGCATCCGGTCCTTCTCCGGTTCGGGAAACGAGGCCATGGTCACCATTGAGGATTATATGGCAGCCTTTGAAATCGATGCTTTGACCCAAACCGTGGTTCTCTATGTTGAGAGCGTCAAGGACGGGCCCCGGTTTTTTGAGAGCGCCAGGCGGGTGTCTGAAAAAAAACCGGTTGTTGTACTCAAGGGCGGCAGAACCCGGGCCGGAATCAAGGCCGCAGGCAGTCATACCGGTGCCATGGCAACGGATGCAAGAATCTTTGACGCGGCCTGCCGGCAGGCCGGTATTATCCTGGTGGACCAGCCCATGGAACTTTTGGATCTGTCCGCCGTCTTTTCCTCCCTTCCCCTGCCAAAGGGGAAACGGGTGGCCATCATGACCCTTGGCGGCGGCTGGGGCGTGATTGCCGCGGATTTATGCGCGGAATACGGCCTTGAGGTTCCTGAACTGTCATATGGGATAATTCATCGGCTGAACCGGATTCTGCCCCCGTACTGGAGCCATGGAAATCCCGTGGATATCGTGGGGGAAGGCGATCCGCAGACTGCAAAGACCTGCCTGGAAGAGCTGATGAAGTGGGAGGGGTGCGATGCCGTTATTCATCTGGGGATTCACGGCAGGCGGGTTCTTATCGAAAAGATGATCCGGTCCGCCGAAAAAATTCAGCCGGATTTAGATGAGAAAAAGGTGGCCTTTTACAACAAGATGGCCCGTGAGGTTGAGGAAGATTATATCCGGCATGTGGGGCAGTTGACCCGGACCTGTGAAAAACCGGTGATCGGCGTCAGCCTGCTGACCGATGACCGGTGCAAAACGCTTCACCGGTTTGAGGATCATCCGTATAAAGGCGTCTTTTTTCCGTCACCGGAGCGGGCGGTTAAGGCGCTTTCGGGAATGTGCCGCTACTCAGAGTGGAAACAGAGATTCCACCGGGAAAGCAAGAGTTGAATCGTCCACGCGTTGCCTGATCTTCCTATATTTTGAAAAGCTTGAACCGTCTGCCCTGTTTTTCCTGTTCCGCATTGGCCGCTTCAAGATGTTGCCGGTTCGAAATGACGGCGGTCCCTTTCTGGCTGTCATCCACAGAAAAATATCTGTGTGCAATGGCCTGGATCTGTTTCTTATCCAGGCCCAGCAGGGCATCTTTGAATTGTTTACGGATATCGTCGCTCAGTTTGGTGATATCCCTGTAAAAGGCTTTCATGGCTGCCGGGCCGGGAGTTTCCGGTTTGTCGATCTCCGAGCAGACCTGAAGGATGGCCTCTTTTACATCGGTTTGTGAATAGTCACCGCTGGTAATGAAATCACAGGCTTTTTTGTAGACATCCAGGGTCCGGTTGATATGGGGGTCACGGTAGGAACCAAATGAGAAGATGCCCTCTTCGGAGTTGTACATGGCAAATCCCCCGTATGCCCCGCCTTTTTCACGGATTTCACGGTGAAGGTATAACGACCGCAGTAATTTGCTGATGACGGAAAGCCCGGGAGAGTCTTCATGGGTAATCCGGACGGTCTTAAACGACTGACCTACAAACGAGACCGATGTGTTGGTATACCATCCGTCAAAGGGTCGTCCGGCATCAAGAGAAATATCAGGAGAGAAGAACGAGATCTCGCCGTTATCCGGCAATTGGCCGTGGATGGATTGGATCTGATTTTCCCCCTCTGTGATCGCATCTGCCCCGCCGATCAGGGCGGGTTTCAAATTCCCCTTTTTCAAAACGGATTGCGCAATTCGGCACAGATTGCCGGACAGGGTTTCGAGCAGTTGATCCGGTTTTTCTGCCGCCCGGATCTCCTGGGTGATCTGTTTGATCAGCCGGTACTGGGCAATTCCATGCCAGAGTTCGTTGATATAAGAGGGTTTGGACAGGTGCAGGGCCGACAGGGAGATGGCATACCGGTGGCCGGATGATACGATGGATGCCTCCATGCCGGCCTGATATTGCAAAAGCAGGCTTTTCAACCGTTCAAAATCCTTGAAATCATAATCCTGCAAGAATTCATTGATCAGATCGAACATCGGCCCGATATTCCGGTCCAGGGCCTTTCCCTGAAGGGCCAGGAAACAATGGGATTCCGCTTCTTTTGAAAAATAGGACCCTGAAAAAGGGGTAATGGAAATCCCGCCGGTATAGAGATCGATCAGGCCGGCCATCCTGTCGTAGCTGTTTTTCCGTGTTCCCACGTTGGTAAATGCTTTTGAAAAAAAGGGGACAAGGCCGAATAGATCGGCAGGAATACTTCCCCCGCCCGCCGGGCAGGTGAAATAGAGGATGCCTGACGTGGCTTTATCATAGCAGGTGGATAAACTGACACCCCGGATGGTATCCGGCCGGATGATTTCCATATCCGGCGGAACATCCGACAGCGCAAGGGTGGGCAGGACAGATATATCCTCTTCATTTTCCTGCAGGGCTTTAAGGGCTTTTGCATCTTTTTGGATCCGGTCCAGATCCTGGGAAGAGAGCTGTTTGATTTTACGGGCCAGTTCTTTCCGGGTCTCTTCGGACTGCCGTTTTTCCATGCCGCTGTCCGGTTCCAGGATGAACAGAACCCGGTGGGGATTGTCCAGAAAATAGTGTTTTATTTTATTTTCCAGGAACCGGCCGGCATCAACTTCTGTTTTCAGCCGGCTTAAATTCGCATCAATATTGATACAGGACAACGGGTCTCCGTCGTGGATCATTGTCCCGGCAAAAGAGAGCAACAGCTTAATGCCGAAGGGATAGGGGGTGTTGGTGATCTCTTTTCTGTGAAATTCAATCTGATGGATGGCCGAATCGATCAGATCCCGATCAATTCCTTTGTCCACAAGGGTTTGAAGGGTATCTAAAATTAGGGCTTCCACCGTATCGGCACTGGATTTTTCAATCTCTTTTAATCCGCATGAAAAAAGGGTATCCCGGTTATCCGGATCAAACCCGGATGAATCGGAGAGTGCCGAACCCAGATTTGACTCGATCAGTGCCTTTCGCAGGGGAGAGGCCGAGTGTCCGATAAGGATCTGTTCCAGAATCGTCAGCACCAGCACCTCAAATGAATCCTGAACATCACAGGTCAGCCAGGCCAGGCAGGCCTGGTATTTTTTATGGGCATCCTTTTCATCCTCATATGCATAGGGCCGGGTAATTTTCCGGGGAGCGTCCCACCTGGGCTGAGAAGGAACTTTTGAATCGACTTCAAGGTAATTAAAATGATTTAAGACCCTTTCGCAGATGTAAGACAGGGTCTTTTCCAGCGGAAGGTTGCCATAGGTGTAAAAATAGGCGTTGGACGGATGGTAGTAACGGGAATGAAATGATTTTAGATCTTCCCAGGTTAATTTGGGAATATCCGAGGGCTCCCCGCCTGAATTATTTTTATATGTGGTATCCGGGTAGAGTGAGGCCAGCAGGGACCGGCCCAGCACCTGGCCCGGTGAGGACATGGCCCCCTTCATCTCATTGTAAACCACCCCTTTATATGCCAGCTCCCGGCGGTTGCCGTCTGTCTGGACCAGCTCCAGCCGGTGGCCTTCCTGCTTGAAGCTGAGTTCGTCAAGGTTGGGAAAAAATGCCGCATCCAGGTAGACATTCATGAGGTTGTAATAGTCTTTTGGATTCTGTGTCGCAAACGGATACATGGTCCAGTCTGATGCGGTAAATGCATTCATAAACGTGGACAGGCTTCTTTTAATCATGGAGAAAAACGGATCACGGACATTGAATTTTTTGGATCCGCACAGCACCGTGTGTTCCAGAATATGCGCCACACCGGTTGAGTCTGTGGGAACCGTTCTGAAAAAGACGGAAAAGGTATTCTCCTTATCGTCATTCAGCACGTGAATATGCCGGGTTCGGGTATTGATGTGCTCTAACCGGATCATTGTTGAATCGATGGATTCCAGTGGTGCCACATCGATAATGGTATACCCGCAGACCGTCTGCCCCGGTTTATAAGTGGTTTTTCCCATAAATTTTGCTTGTCCTTTATACGTGTTTGTAGATACCGCGTCTTACCCGTTCGATCTTTTTAATTTTATCCAGTCTGAAGATAATATTCCTCAGTTTTTTATCATTAAATCCGGTGGCTGCTTTGATTGTCTTGAAATCAGTGCCGTCCGGATGATTGGCAACAACATCCAGAACAATGGATGACGCGCTTTTTCTTCTGGTAAATCCGTCACCGGATTGGCCGTTTACCGGTTTCCCCTGATAAAGTAATTGCTCCAGCTTGTCAAGTCTGTGGTGTAAAAGTTTGATATCTTCCTTTGTGGGGATATCAAGACGGGATAAAAATAATTTTAAGAATCCTTCCCAATTGTTTTCGATTTTTAATGCGTCTGCCATTGTATGCCTCCTGGTAAGAATCAGATTAATATTAACATGTCAAAAGGAAAACGCCGGAAAGACCGCAATGATTTGACTGCCGGCCTTGTGCGGCGACAGATAAAACGTACCTGCCCTTTTTGATGGTTGAATCTAATATTTGATTGAAGTATATTTATATAAACTACTTGCCGGTGAAATCATTGTCAAGTAGTAATTTTTTTTATAGGACGTTTTTATTAGCACACGACACAACTTATGCCAGGAAAAAAAATAGCTGACTATGCTAAGGAAATAAAAACACTGAACGGTGATCCCCATTATATCGCTTTAGGATTTGCCATTGGTGTCTTTGTAGCTCTTACCCCTACGGTTCCGTTTCATACGGTTTTGGCCGTTGCTTTGGCATTCTTGCTTAGGGGCAGTAAACCGGCCGCCCTTATCAGTGTGTGGATAAGTAATCCGTTTACGGTGGTTTTTTTATACCTCGCCTCTTACAAAGCCGGATATCTGTTTTTTAATGATACCGATTCGGCTATGCAGTCAAAAGTAAATTTAATTGAAAATCTTGAAAGTAATATGGGGTTTTCGCATAAAATTCGTTATCTGGGTGAATTTATCGTAAATAAAATGGACGTTTTTTTGATCATGAATTTGGGTGGGCTGATTTTGGGGCTGCCCGTGGGAATAGTCGCTTACTTTATTGTTAAAGGATCATTTGTGAGGCTTCGGAAAAAACAGACAGAACAAAAGGTGTGAAAACGATATGGCCCATCCCGGACAGATATTAAAAGAAAACAGGCTCTATGCCGGAAAAGAGCTGGGGCAAAATTTTTTATCCGATCCTGCCGCAGCGAAGATGATTGTGGACAAAACCGGAATTAACAAGGACTCCCAGGTGCTGGAAATCGGCCCGGGCCTGGGGGCACTGACCGTTCATATTGCAAGAATTACAAAGCGGCTGACGGCTGTTGAGAAGGACACCCGTCTGATACCCCTGTTGGAACGGGTGCTTGAAGACCACGGCCTTACCTGCGTTAAAGTTGTGAATAAAGATGTATTAAAATTTGATTTTAATCAGGCTGCTGCCGGTAAAAAACTCGTTGTCATCGGCAATCTGCCGTATAATATTTCATCACAGATTATATTTAAACTGATTAAAGACAGGGCGGATGTGGCGGCGGCATTCCTGATGTTCCAGAAGGAACTGGCAGCCAGAATCGTTTCAAAACCCGGCGGGCGAAATTATTCAAGGCTGGCTGCCGTGGTTCAGTATGCGGCCGATGTGACACATATCACCGAGATCGGGTCGTCCTGTTTTTTTCCAAGGCCGGATGTGGATTCAACGGTTCTGAAATTCGATTTTTTCAAAGAAAGAACGTTTGATGCGGATCAGGAAGCCGTATTGTTCAACGTGATAAAAGCCGCCTTTTCAAAACGGCGGAAATCTTTAAAGAACGCCATGGTCGGCGGCGAATTTAATTATGAAAAATCAATGATTGCAGCGGCGCTGGTCTCTGCCGGTATCGATCCGGCAAGGCGGGCTGAGACACTGACGGTAGAAGAATTTAAAGCCCTGGCACGGGCGGTCTTGAAACAGAATTAGGGTGGGGTAATAATGGGGACGCAAATATCGATAGACAACCTGATAGAAATTGTCCGAACCGGCGGAAAAGTAAAAACCGGCGTCGATGTATACAACACCAGAGGGACACTGCTTCTGGAAAAGGATATCCTGGTCGAAAAGGTAAAAATCCTTGAGGTGATCAAAGAAAACGGCATTAATTCACTGCCCATCGATCCGGCACTGAACGGTGGATTCTGGGACGAAAACGGCAATGAAATAAAGGTGGACGGCGACGGGCTGATCACCTTTGATGATTCAGAAAAGAGTGCCCGGGCAGAATCCGGCGGATCAGAGTATGACACGCTGTTTGAAGAGGGGGTTCTGGTCACCCCGGCGGATGGAAATGAGGTTCTTTTCCCGGATATGGCCACCAATGAAGTTGAGCAGAGGCTGCTGGAGATTGAAAAGATTAAAAAAGAGGCGGGGCAGAAGTATAAAAGTGCCAGAAAGAGCATCAAAAAAGTGCTTAACGATATTAAAGATACCGGTGGGGCCTTTGATTTTGACGAGGTACAGAATAATGTGTCGGAGCTGGTGGATTTTTTGACGGTGGCCGATAACCCGTTTTCCTATCTGACCCAGGAAATTTTTTCTTACGATGATTACCTGTATAACCATTCCATCAATGTCTGTGCCATCGGAACCGCTGTTGTCAACCTGTTTAATATCCATTTTTCAAATGTTGTGGACGACCTGATCAAAGGGGAGGCCGATCCGAGCGCTTCTCCTGCCAAAAAAACGGATAAGAAGAAAAACAGGTCTTATACCTGTTATTATAAAGATGAACTGGAGGATATTGCCCTTGGTTTCTTTCTCCACGATATCGGTAAAATCCTTGTGGATGATACCGTATTGAACAAAGAAGGGCGATTGTCGGAAAACGAATTCGGAATGGTGAGAAAACATTCGTATCACCACGGTATCCGCTTAATGGATAAGAACCATTTGAAAAACTCGGTGGTGAGAAACATCATCAAGTACCACCACGCCCCCCTGTTTAAAGGTGAAGAACGCTGTTACCCGCAGGATAAAAGTTTTGATGAAATCCCGATTTATGTCCGGATCTGCAAACTGGCCGATATCTATGACGCCATGACGTCCAGGCGGTGTTACAAAGAAGCCATTAACCCGATTATGGTGGTCACCCAGCTCTTTCGGACCTATGCCAAAAAAGATATCATGCTCCAGCATGTGCTCCATGCGTTTGTGAAAAGTATCGGTATCTATCCGCCCGGTTCCATTGTCTTTTTGAAAAACGGTCAGATGGCCTATGTCCTCGAAAGCGACGGGCCGCTGGTCATTCCGTTTACGGATACAAAAGCCAATACATTGAGTTCAAAACCGGATCCGATTAAGATGAACGATCCGGACACGCACCCGTCACTGATCGTGGACAGCGGCAGAAGTGTAAGGACGCCAAAGGATGTGTACGATTTGCTGCCGGCGTATCTTAAGACCATTGCCGAACGACCCTGATTTGAGACGAGATTTCCCGAAAAACCGTGTGCCGGGCATGATCCGGCCGAAAATAGAATGGGTTTTAGCCGCGGTTTTGACTAAATGTTGAAGCGCCGGTTGAACTGGAATTGACAGATCCCATATGATTGTTTAATACATCTTAGTAACAACTTGTTAGAGTTCAGCCATCGCTGTGTCGTGTGCTTCAAACTGCATATTTTTTATAGACAGAAAGGATAACCTATGATCAGAGCAAATGAAAATTATAGTAAACTGCAGGCCTCCTATCTTTTTTCAGACATTGCAAAAAGAGTGAATGAATATCAAAAGAATCATCCCGATGAAAAAGTAATTCGCCTTGGAATCGGGGATGTGACCATGGCGCTGGCACCGGCGGTGATAAAAGGGTTCCATGAGGGTGTGGATGAAATGGCAAATGATGCCAGTTTCAGAGGGTACGGCCCGGAACAGGGATATGCTTTTTTACGGGAGTTGATCGCAGACAATGATTTTAAAACCCGGGGAGCCGATATTGATCCGGATGAAATTTTTGTCAGTGACGGTGCAAAATGCGATTCTGCCAATTTCCAGGAGTTATTTGCCAAAGATGTTAAAGTGGCCATCCCGGACCCGGTTTACCCGGTTTATCTGGATACCAATGTCATGGCCGGCAGAACCGGCCGGTTTGAAGACGGCCGGTACCAGGGGGTTGTATACATGGATTGCTTAAAGGAAAACGGTTTTTTACCGGCGCTTCCCAAAGAGGATGCGGATCTGATCTATCTTTGTTTTCCCAACAATCCAACCGGTACCACAGCCACAAAAGAGCAACTCAAAACCTGGGTGGATTACGCCAGAGAGAAAAAAGCGCTGATCCTGTTCGATGCCGCCTATGAATCGTTTATCCGTGATGAAACGCTTCCCCGGACGATTTATGAAATCAGAGGGGCCAAAGAGGTGGCGGTTGAGTTTCGAAGTTTTTCCAAAACCGCCGGATTCACCGGGACCCGGTGCGGGTTCACGGTTGTTCCCAAAGAATGCATGATCTATGATGCAAACGGGGGAAAAATATCTCTCCATGCCATGTGGAACCGCCGGCACACAACCAAATTCAACGGGGTCTCCTACCCGGTTCAAAAGGCCGCGGCTGCGGTCTACTCAACAGAAGGCCAGGCCCAGATTAAAGAACAGATCGACTACTATCTGAACAATGCAGCCCTGATCCGCAACACCGTTGAAAGCCTGGGATTTGAATACTATGGCGGTGATAATTCGCCCTATATCTGGATCGACGGAGACGGCAGGGATTCCTGGGCGTTTTTTGACATGCTGCTCAACAAGGCCTCACTGGTATGCACTCCCGGTGCCGGGTTCGGAAAGTGCGGAACAGATTACATCCGCATCAGTGCATTCAACAGTCTTGAAAATGTAACCGAAGCCATGGATCGGTTGAAGACGGCTGTTTAATGGATCACTTTTTTAATGTTATCGGTCTGGATGATGTTTTTAAGCTGACAACCCGGTTTGATCCGCTGCCCCATGAATCCATATCCGTAAACCGCTCCTGGTCCCGGGTTCTTGCCCGGGATATTGACGCACCATCCGATCTGCCGGGCTTCAGGCGTGCGACCATGGACGGGTTTGCCGTTGATGCCGCGTCCACATTCGGGGCGTCTGAATTCAATCCGGCCTGGCTTGATATCCAGGCTGACATCCGTATGGGAGATGTGCCCGGGTTCACGCTTTCACCGGGAAAGGCCGCCCGGATCTCAACGGGCGGCATGCTGCCCAAAGGGGCAGATGCCGTGGTGATGGTCGAGCATACGGAACTGGTGGATGACGGTTCCGTGGAGATCTATAAGAGTGTCGCGCCCCTGCAGAACGTGATTGATGCGTCTGAGGATTTCTCTATGAGTGAACGGGTCTTAACCGCAGGCATGCTGATCCGGCCCCAGGAGCAAGGCGTGCTGGCCGGGTTGGGGATCGAAAATGTACTGGTCCATCAGCGGCCAAGGGTGGGAATCATTTCAACAGGGGACGAGATTGTGCCCATTACGGAATCCGCAGGCCCGGGAAAGATCCGGGATATCAACTCCTATGCCCTGTCCGGTTTTATCCGTGAAGCCCATGCCGAACCGGTTCTTTACGGGATTGTCAAGGATGAGCCTTCGGCATTGCAGGCCTGTATTGAAACGGCGGTTGAAGAGACAGATATGATCCTTATATCCGGTGGCAGTTCCGTGGGGGTAAAAGATTATACGATTGATGTGCTCTCTTCCCTTTCGGATACAAAACTGCTGTTCCACGGCATTTCAATCAGTCCGGGAAAACCCACCATTCTCGCAGCATCGGGTAAGAAACCGGTTTGGGGGCTTCCCGGCCAGGTGACATCCGCCATGGTGGTGATGAAGATTGTGGTGATGCCGTTTCTGAACCGGTTAAAGGGCCTGGCCGGAAACATTGGTCCGGACCGGCTGGTCAGGATTCCGGCAACGTTAACGCGGAACGTCTCTTCCACCCAGGGCCGGCGGGATTTTATCCGGGTTCGTTTATCCCGGGAAGAAAACAGAACCCTGGCAAGACCCATCCTGGGGAAATCCGGTCTGATCAGGACTATGATTCATGCGGACGGTCTTCTGGAGATCAGAGAACCCCTTGAAGGCCTGGAAAAAGACACTTCGGTTCAAATCATTCTTCTATAACAAACAATGGGGCAAAGGGCCGTACCATGAACACCAAACGAAATGTATACCTGGACTTGAAAAACATTGATGATGCCCGTTCCGTTCTGTTTGAACAATTTGGCAGTATAACAACACAGATCGAAGAGATGGATGTTGTGGATGCAAAGGGCCGGGTCTTGGCCGAACCGGCTGTCGCGTCCGTGTCATCACCCAATTTTCATGCGGCTGCCATGGATGGCATTGCCGTGGATGCGTCTTTTACATTCGGCGCCAAAGAGGATTCCCCCGTTACCCTGGAACCGGGAAAGACGGCTGTCTGGGTCAATACCGGCCATCTGATGCCCGAATCCACCAATGCCGTTATCATGATTGAACACTTGAATATTATCGATGACATATCGGTTGAGATCGAAGCACCGGCCGTGCCCTGGCAGCATGTCAGAAAGATGGGGGAAGACATTGTGGCCACCAAACAGTTGTTTGCAAGGGGCCACCGGATCGATTCCTACAGTTTGGGTGCACTGTTGTCCGGCGGGGTATTCCGGGTCAATGTCTATAAAAAACCCCGGGTTTTGATTATCCCCACCGGGTCTGAATTGATCGATTGGAAAACTGCGGGAGCCGGCGATTTTCCCGCCGGTAAAGTGATCGAATCCAACTCGGTTGTTCTGGGGGGGCTGGCCCAAGACCACGGTGCTGAGTTCGATTGCCATCCAACGATCGCGGATGACCTGTCAGCCATCCGGGAGGCGGTCTCTGTCGCCACTGCAACCAGAGAAAGATCCGGAAAAGCGCCTTATGATATGGTCTGCATCATCGGCGGATCATCCGCCGGATCCGAAGACTATGCCAAACCGGTTATTGAATCGCTGGGTCGGGTGCTGGTTCACGGCGTCACCATGATGCCGGGGAAACCGGTTCTCTTTGGAAGCATCTCCGGCACACCGGTGTTCGGCATTCCGGGATATCCGGTATCCGCCATTGTCGTATTTGAACAGTTTGCAGGCCCCTTGCTGTTGAATATGCAAAAAAGCAAGCCGGTTCACCGGCAGACGGCGATGGTTTCACCGGCCCGTAAAATGGCCTCCCGGCTGGGGGTGGAAGAGTTTGTCAGGGTAAAAATCGGTTCGGTGGACGGCAACCTGATTTCTTCTCAACTGCCAAGAGGTGCGGGGAGCATTACCACACTGACCGAAGCGGACGGCATTTTGAGAATACCCAAAAACGTTGAAGGGATTTCAGAGAAAGAACAGGTCAAAGCGACGCTGCTCCGTCCCCTGGCTGCCATTGAAAACACGCTGGTCATCACCGGTTCCCATGATAATACCCTGGATCTTCTGGCGGATCAGGTTAAGACGGTGAATGACCGTGTTTCCATTTCGTCCAGTCATGTCGGTTCCATGGGCGGGCTGATGGCCATTAAGAAGAATGCCTGTCACATGGCCGGATCCCATCTGCTGGATCCTGAAGACGGCAGCTACAACATATCGTATGTAAAAAAATATCTGGCCGGTCAAAAGGTCTGGGTGGTCAACCTGGTGATCCGGGAGCAGGGATTGATCCTTCCCAAGCATAATCCCAAACAGATAAAATCCATCCTGGATTTACACCAAAAGGAAGGCCGGTTCATCAATCGGCAGGCCGGCTCCGGTACCCGGGTCCTGTTTGATTACCAGCTGTCAGAGATGGGAATCTCCCCCCGGGAGATTAACGGGTATGAAAATGATGAGTACACCCACATGAATGTGGCTGCAGCCGTATTATCAGGCCGGGCAGATACCGGGCTGGGTATTATGGCTGCCGCCCGTGCCCTGGATCTTGATTTTGTTCCCGTGATTACGGAGAGCTATGACCTTGTGATTCCGAACCGGTTTTATCATACGCCTAATGTCCGGGTGGTGCTGGATACGATCTGTTCCCAGCCCTTTTTAAAACGGGTGAATGCGCTTGGCGGATACAGCACGGAAAATACCGGAAAGATTGTCCATCGTCCTGAGTCCGGGTCGGCTGAAATTTGAGGCGGCCCGCTGTTGAACACGGTTTGTTTTCAAAAAGGAGTCAGCAATGAATGAATATGAATTTTATTGTGTGGATAAAAAACCACCCATCGCCTGGGTCTATCTGAACCGTCCGGAAAAGAAAAATGCCATGAACCCGCCGGCCTGGAAGGAGACGATTCCGATATTTCAGGATCTGGATGCTGATCCGGATATACAGGCTGTTATCCTTGCCGGAAAAGGCGCCTGTTTTTCGTCCGGTATTGATCTGATGGGGATGGTTTCCGAGTTGCCGGAACTCATGGATACCGATCAGAAAGGGGGGACCAAATGGCGCCTGCTCCGGAGAATTTACGATCTCCAGGATGCCATCACCTGCATTGAAACCTGCAGAAAACCGGTGATTGCAGCCATCCACGGCCATTGTGTTGGAGCCGGTCTGGATATGGTATCTGCCTGTGATATCCGGATCTGTTCAGCTGATGCGCTTTTTTCTTTAAAAGAGGCTGCCGTGGGCTTTGTGGCCGATGTGGGGGTGCTCCAGCGCCTTCCGGGAATTGTGGGTCAGGGGATTACCCGGGAGCTGGCGTTTACGGCAAAAACAATTGATGCCCGAAGGGCAGAGCGGATTCTTCTGGTGAACCGGGTCTGCGCTGATCCGGAACAACTGCTGAAAACGGCGGAAGAGATGGCTTTAGAGATCGCCGCAAATGCCCCCATCGCCGTTCAGGCGTCCAAAGACGTTCTGAATTATGGTGTGGGAAAGTCGATTGATGACGGATTAAAATATGTGGCTTCCATCTCCGCCAATATCATTCCGTCAAACGATCTCATGGAAGCGGTGACGGCGTTTTCCGAAAAAAGGCCCCCCTCTTTTACCGGCAGCTGACCCTCCGGTGAAAACCGATTCCGTGGTAAGTGACAAACGGCTTTTGGCCGACAGTCAATTATTAAAATATTAAAATAAAAGAAGCACCGGAAAAATTTCCGGTGCTTCTTTAGTTTTAGGCGATGGGTCAGTTAGTAAATGGGATGAATTTCAACCCGTCTGTTTTGGGACCGGCCCCATTCGTTACCGTTCATGGCAACCGGTTTACTGAAACCAAACCCTTTGGTGGTCATCCGGCTGAGTACGATTCCTTTTGAATTCAGGTAAGTCTTGACCGCCTCGGCCCGTCTTTCGGACAGACCGATATTATATCGTTCACTGCCGATATTGTCGGTGTGGCCGTGAAGCTCAATGTTGATTTTATAATTTTTCTTTAAAATTCTGGCGGCTTCATCCAACAGCGGATACGCTTCGGGTTTGATTATATCTTTGTCAAAATCAAACAGAACATCTCCAAGCACCCAGCATCCGGCGGAATTGACTTTGGCACCCATGGGAGTCCGGGGGCAGTGATCCATATCATCGTAAACTCCGTCTTTATCCGTGTCCATTTTTACAGCCGCAGGTTTGGGAGCCGGAGCCGGAGCCGGAGCAGGTGCAGGTGCACCCGGTTTGGTTTCGAGGAATACATCCTTTACAAAATCGGCCATGCCCTGTCCACTGAGAAGGTCGATGGCATTATAGGCGGCACCGCATTTTCCGACTGCTGCAAGATCTTTAACCAGGGCTTTCCCATCGTCCGCATCCCCTACAAGAATGGGATAAAAACACATGGCATCGCCGTACCTGTCTTTCAGTTTTTGGGCGGAGGCGACAACATCTCCCGGAAGGTCCAGTCCGTCCGTAATGAAAATAACCGCGCTTTTTCCGCCTTCAAATCCGTCAAAATCGTCCACGGCAGCATCAATGGCTCTATACAACGGGCTGGGACCGCCGGCTTCGGTAATTTTATCCAGACCGGCTTTAAAACCGGCTGTGGTGTATTTTTCCATGCCAAAGAAGAGTTGGGTATCCTGGTCGGAAACTGCGGAGGAGTGGCCAAAAGACCGCAGTCCTCCGATTTGGGATAATTCGGGCAGGGTGGCATTCATCCGTTCGGCAATGGCTTTTGCCAGATCAAATTTATTGTAACCAAGAGAGTCATGGGTCATGGAACTGGATGCATCAAACAGGACCATGAAAGAATCAACTTTCGATGTGTATGCATTTTTATCAAATGTCATTGCGTTAAATTCGGGGATCTGCATGGTCTGTCTGGCTGCGCAGCCGAACACAAACAGAACGGCAAAAAGTAACAATAAGACTCGGGCTAATTGTTTCATGGGATACACTCCTTTAAGTTGGGTTAAAACTGTTGCCATATTTTAATGGGTGATTCTATAAGCAGTACCTATTTTTTACAGTATAAAACACCTGAAATCAACCTCCTTATATTACATAAATACTACCTTAATCACAATGCGGTGAAATTCAAGTGACGCCCTCACGTAAAGATGAGGTCCATCTGTTGTGAAAAGACGAACGCGTTTTCTCCAATTGCGATAGCACCGGAAACATCCCCTGTCAGGGGCCTGATATCTGGGCCGGGTCTTTTCCTGATCCACCATACGGTCCCGCCTGCTGCGTTACCTGCGGTCGTTCCTCCCTGCGGAGTATGGCTGATACGCCCTCAGTCGTCACTCCTTGTTGCCTTGCATCCGGCACCGTATGGTGGCCAGGTAGGCGGCGCAACCCATAGCCCATATGCTAAACCAAAATTTGATGGTGGATTTGGGGTCTTTTTTAATATCTTGCATTTTAAGGCGAACAATTATATACGAAAGCGTGGATGAACCTTAATTTCAGAATGAAAATAAAATAAAAATATATGGAAATCTATCAAGGCATTACCCTTGGCATTG
>JANQML010000376.1 GCA_028280105.1 Desulfobacula sp.
CATATCCAGCCGGAGACAGTCCTGCACTTCGGCACTGCTTTAGGTTTGGACATCTGGTCAGATTGTAAGGTTTATAATTTCAGCTTGCGTCCCAAATTACATCAATTTGGATAGGTTTTTTTATGTATTCGGCCCAAATCCCCAAAAACAGAATTTTGTACGTCAGACTTTTAAGTTTTGGTCGGTTTACATCACAGATCCAACCCGGCGCCAGCCTCAAGCTAACATTTTTAACAAATCAGCACCGAATATTATTCGGTTTCAGCCTTTAAGTTTTTTTCTATTATTTGACAACCATGCTTTTACATACTAAGAATTTTCCAATACAACACCAGGGAGATCTATGTATGAAAGGCAATATTTATACCCGTGAAAAGTGTCGCATCTGCGGTGGCATAATGTCTCATATTGAAACTAAAAATGGTTGTTACTGTAGAAAGCATCCCAAAGAACAAGCGACAGGTAAATTTTTTGTACGTTTTGGAAAAGATCTTTATAAAACTTTCAAAACTTACACCGAAGCGTCCCGATATTTAAACGGTTTAAGATACGAAACGGATCAAGGCACATTTGATATCAGAGATCATCAATCAAATAATCCCCTCGGATTCTCCAATCTGGCCGATCAATATCTAAATTTTAAAAAAAAACAAAACCTTGTTTCATTTTATCATATTAAGCGATTTATGCTCCAAGCTTCAGAATATTTTAAAAACATAAATGTTAAACATATCAAACGTAAAGATATTAGAAATTTTCTCGATACTTTGGATGTTTCTGATAAGACTAAAAAAAATACAGCAAGCCAGCTCCATGATTTTTGGTACAACTATCTATATGAAGAGGAAGAACTTATAAACCTTTATCAACTTCCAAAATTTCCTAAAATTGAATATGAACTTGGTTTTAGAAAAATTACCGATATTGAAACTCGTGAAAAAATAGTCAATCAAGTTAAGAAAGACACCTATTCATACAACCCCAAAATATGGCTTGCCATAGATTTGCTCTGTTCCTATGGCAAAATAAGACCAATTGATATCAGAAGGATTAAAGAAGGGGATTTTGATATTAAATATGGTTTTATGACAATCTGGAGACCATCTAAATCTAAAAAAAAGAAAGCTCCAAAGGTCATCAGCCTTAAGTTGCTTGATTATCATATTAAAGAAATCAAAAAGATTAAAAAACAGTTTCCTGCAACAGACGAGATGTTGTTTTTCCGGCATACCGAAAAATCAAGATTTCCAAATACCGGAATAGGTAAAGACTATCTTTATCGAGCTTGGAAAAAAGCATGTAAGCATTTTAATATTTATGATCTTGATTTATATGGTGGAACAAGACATTCATCCACAACAGAAATTGCTAAGCTGTTAGGCCGTAAAAAGGCAAAAGAGTTCTCTGGTCATGATACAGATCAAGCTTTTGACAGATATTGCCAGATTGGAGAGCAAGACGATTTTGAGATTACCCAAATTATGGCGAAAGCAAGGGGTAAAATCGTTGCTTTAAAACCCCGTAAAAAGGCCCAAAAATAAGCTTACTTTTTGCACAACCTTTACACAACCTTTTCCCCATATAGAAAAACCGGAATCCATAAAGATTCCGGCTGTTTATATGGTACCGAAGAGAGGACTTGAACCTCCACGCCTCGCGGCACTAGATCCTAAGTCTAGCGTGTCTACCAGTTCCACCACTTCGGCTTAATAAGCTTAAGCTGGCTGGTGCCGAAGGGGAGACTCGAACTCCCACGAACGTGCGTCCACTAGTCCCTGAAACTAGCGCGTCTACCAATTCCGCCACTTCGGCATCGCCTGCCTTTGACCGCCCGCATCGGGCAATAAAGGATTGCTTAAAAACGACAGTTAGGCTATATATATGCCTTTGCAGATTTTGTCAAGCTGATTTGTTCCAAATAGAAAGGCAAGCATGAAATTAATTGAAAGTATCGAACATATCAAGCATCCGTTTAAACGCGCTGTGGTCACCATCGGCAATTTTGACGGGGTTCATAAAGGTCATCAGAGTCTGCTGGGCCGGGTGATCGAAAAAGCCGACATGATCGGCGGCACATCCGTGGCCATGACGTTTAATCCCCATCCGTTGAAAACACTGGGAATCAAGGCGCCCCCGATGATCACCCGGCGAGATCAAAAGATAGAGCTCATGGAAAAAAGCTGTATCGACGTACTGGTTTGTATCCCGTTTACAAAAGAGTTTGCCGCCGTCAGCGCAACGGATTTTATCGAAGATCTATTGGTGAATAAAATCGGAATGAAAGCGATCATAATAGGTGCGGACTACTCGTTTGGAAAAGACCGGACCGGAAATATCGACCTTTTAAAGCGGGAAGGTGAACGGCTCGGGTTTGAAACCATTGTTTCACCGTGGATCAACGACAGCGGCTCCCGGCGGGAACGGATCTCCTCCACCCGCATCCGTGATATTGTCATGGCAGGGAAGGTGGACCAGGCGGTAAAATACCTTGGCCGGTATTACCAGATCAGGGGAAAGGTGATCAAAGGGCGGAGACGCGGGGGAGCCCAGTTGGGTTTTCCCACTGCAAACATCAAGCTCCATGACGAACTTTGCCCCAAGGTCGGTGTCTATGCCGTAACGGTTGAAACGGCAAAGGGAAACTTTTTAGGGGTGGCCAACATCGGGTTTTCTCCGACATTCGGCGACCAGATGTTTACCGTTGAAGTCCACATTCTCGATTTTGACCAGGATCTTTACGGTACCCGCATCCGGGTGAATATGGTTGAACGGCTGAGAGACGAAAAAAAGTTTGACGGTATTGAAGAGCTGGCCGCTCAGATAAAAACCGACATTCAAATAGCAAGGGATATATTAAAAAAAAATGGCTATACTTGATATCTTAAACTACCCTGAAAAATCATTGTTGAAGCCCTCGGTACCGGTTGAAAGCATTGATGATGAGATCAAGGAGCTGGTTAAAAATATGGGTGAAACCATGTTTGATGCCCCTGGGGTGGGTCTTGCCGCTCCCCAGGTCGGGGTAAACAAACGAATTATTGTATATGATACCCATGCGGATGATCCGGATTTCCAAGGTAAAAAAACAGAATTTACAGCGCTGATCAATCCTGAAATCGTTGAGGCATCGGGAAGTATTACATCCGAAGGAGAGGGGTGTCTGAGCGTGGTCGATTTTACGGCTGATGTCAAACGGTACGAGAATGTAACCGTAACCGCCCTTGACATTGATGGCAATCCTGTCAAAATGGAAACATCCGGTATCATTGCCGTGATCATGCAGCATGAGATTGACCATTTGGACGGAATTTTATTCATCGACCGGATCAGTGTATTGAAACGGGCCATGTATAAAAAGAAAATTAAAAAACAGATCAAACAGAGTTGAGTGAAGCCTTTGAAAAAGAATTGTCATATCATATTTATGGGAACGCCCGATTTCAGTGTGGCTGCACTTGAAAATCTGGCCCGTCAGGAGAATATCAGCATCGATCTGGCCGTCACCCAGCCGGACCGGCCCAAGGGAAGGGGAAAAAAATTGATGCCGTCACCGGTTAAAAAAGCGGCAACGAATTTGGGCATTGACTGTTATCAGCCGGAGCGCTTGAACACCCCTGAGGCGGTTGAACGGCTCTCCAGCCTGAACCCGGATTTTTTTGTGGTCGCAGCTTACGGACAGATTCTCTCCCAGGAAATCCTGGATATTCCCCGGATCTGTCCCATTAATATCCATGCCTCCCTTTTGCCCAAATACAGGGGGGCCTCGCCGATCCAGGCTGCCATCCTGAACAGGGATACCCAAAGCGGGGTGACCACCATGCTCATGGCAAAGGCCATGGATGCAGGGGACATCCTGATGACCGAATCCGCGGATATCTCTCCTGAAGATACGGCACAGGATCTTCACGACCGCCTGTCGGTGATCGGCTCAACGCTCATTGTCAAAACCATCAATGCCCTTTTGGATAAATCCATTGAACCGATCCCCCAAGACCATGATAAAGCCACCTATGTTAAACTGCTCAAAAAAAGCGACGGCCGGATCAACTGGGAACAATCCGCCGGTCAGATCTGCGCGCATATCAGGGCCATGACCCCGTGGCCGGGCGCATTCACCCGGATGGAGGGCCAAACCATTAAAATTTTCAGGGCCTCTCCTTCGGATTTATCCGGCACCACCCATCCCTTTGGAACGATCTTTCAGTGTGATGACAGGGGGATTCATGTGGCCTGTGCCGGGGGTGCCGTGACGATTTTAGAACTCATGGGTGCTTCGGGCAAACGGCTGAAAACCGATGATTATCTGCGCGGTCACCCACTCACGCCCCCCATTCAACTGGGCGATTAAATGGAGAATGATCCGCGCCATATCGCGTTACGGATTTTACTTCACTGGCACAAGGCATCCCACACCCTTGACCATGCGATCCATGCCCATTCCAGGCAGCTGGATCAGCTGGAAAGCAAGGATAGAAATTTTTGCAATGCCTTGATATTCGGTGTGCTGCGGCAGCGGGAATCCTTGGACCGGATCATCGGCCACTTTTCAAAAAATCCCATTCAAAAGATTAAACCAAAGCCTTTATACCTGCTTCGGATTGGTATCTACCAGATCGTCCACATGGATCGGATTCCCGATTTTGCAGCCATTGACACGGCCGTTGAAATCGGGAAAAAAACCTGTGGCAAACCCACGGCCGGATTCATTAACGCGGTATTACGAAAGGCGGCCACCCGGCACCATGAGATTGAATTGCCGGACAAAGGCAGAGACCCGGCCGCCTTCATCGGCATAGAGTACTCCCTGCCCCTTTGGCTGGCAAAAAGGTGGCTGGAAAGATACGGGTTTGATCCAACGGTCCGGCTTTGTGAACAGATCAGCACGATTCCATCCATCACATTGAGAACCAACACCTTAAAAACGGACCGCGCCACCCTGGCCGGACAATTGAGTGAGGAGGCCGGCCATGTTCTACCCACTTCTTTTGCCCGGAACGGATTGCGGTTTTCAAATCCGGCATCCGCTATTTCGGATCTCACCACGTTTCAACAGGGATGGTTCCAGATCCAGGATGAGGCCGCCCAGATTGTAACCGAATTTATGGATCCCCGGCCCGGTGAACGTATTCTGGATGCCTGCGCCGGACTCGGCGGAAAGACCGGCCACATTGCCCAGCTCCTGGATAACAACGGTTCTGTGACGGCATTGGATATTGCATCTAAAAAACTGGTTCAACTGGAACAGGAGGCCCGGCGCCTGGGATATACAAATATCCGGACCCGGGTCGCCGACCTGACACGGATGACCATTCGGGATTTTGACACCTTTTTCGACCGGGTCCTGGTGGATGCCCCCTGCACCGGTCTCGGCGTGATACAGCGCAACCCGGACACCAAATGGAAGCGCACCATACATGATATCACCCGGCTGTGCAGCAGGCAGAAAAAGATTCTCAACGCAGCAGCCAACCTTGTCAAACCCGGCGGAGTGCTTGTCTATGCGGTCTGTTCCTGCGAGCCTGAAGAAAATGAGCATGTCATTCAGGCCTTTTTAAGCAAAAGAAAAGATTATACCATTGATCGGGAAATTAACAGCAGCGGCCTGTCTGAATTAATGACACCGGACGGCTTCATCAAAACCTACCCCCAAACCAACCACATGGACGGTTTTTTTGCCGCCCGGTTAAGAAGGAAGCAGACGTCTTAGTCGATCAGCCACCTATTTAATGGATAACAACCCGAATAAAATGCCAATTGATTCAGCCTTGTAAAAACGGCCATATTACAGGAGAAAGAGAACCATGGAAATCATCGCCCCTTCAATTTTATCCGCCGATTTCACCCAATTGG
Organism: Desulfobacula sp.; assembly: GCA_028280105.1. Taxonomy (GTDB): domain Bacteria; phylum Desulfobacterota; class Desulfobacteria; order Desulfobacterales; family Desulfobacteraceae; genus Desulfobacula. The sequence goes on from JANQML010000376.1 coordinate 5,851, forward strand.
GAAACGAACTGAAATCCGTTGAGGCCGCCGGTGCCGACTGGATTCACATCGATGTGATGGACGGCAGTTTTGTCCCCAACATCAGCTACGGCCCCATTGTTGTTGAGGCATGTAAACGGGCCACCGACCTGGTGCTGGATGTCCATTTGATGATTGAAAAACCCGACCATTTAATCCCGGAATTTGTCAAAGCAGGGGCGGATTATATTTCCGTCCATGCCGAGGCCTGCACCCACCTGCACCGGAGCCTGCAATTGATCAAAAGCCTGGGTAAAAAGGCAGGGGTTGCGTTAAATCCGGCCACCCCGGTCTCGGCCATCGAATGGGTGGCGGATCAGTTGGATTTTGTACTGGTCATGAGTGTCAATCCCGGTTTCGGGGGGCAGAAGTTCATTGAATCCAGCCTTGAAAAGATAAAAAGACTCTCAGCGCTTTTCAGAGAAAAAAAACCCGACACGATCATCCAGGTGGACGGCGGCATCAATCATGAGACCATTGACCGGGTCTCCCGGGCAGGCGCCACATCTTTCGTGGCCGGATCAGCCATTTTCAATACACCCGACTATAGCGCAACCATTGATCAACTGAGAAAGAACATCGTTTCTTCGGCCTGAAAACAGGATGAGCCATGGAAAATAACCGGGTTGTCCTGGTACAGCCGCCTGTACAGGATTTTTACCTGACAAAAAAACGGACCATCCCCTATGGGCTGGCATCCATCGCATCCCACCTCATTGACAACCATTTTGATGTGACCATTATTGACGGTCTTGCCACCCCCAAATCCAGAACCATGGATTATCCCCTGCCGTTTTCCCATGTAAAACCGTTTTTTGGAAAAAAAGATCTGAGTGCATTCTCACTGTTCCATGAGTTCAGGCACTTTGGTTACAGCTATGAACACCTTGGCAACCTTGTCCGGCAGCAGGCGCCGGCCGTTGTCGGAATTTCATCCCTTTTCACCGCATATGCCGACCAGGCCATGGAAACCGCTCAAGCCATCAAACGGTTTTATCCCCAAACCCGCATTGTCATGGGCGGCCACCACCCCACGGTTTTTCCGAAAGAAACCCTTGAATGTCCGGCTGTGGATTTCGTTCTCCGGGGGGAGGGTGAATTTACCATGACCGCACTCTGTAAAGCGTTAAAAGGGGGAACGGATTTAAAAAAAGTGGCCGGACTCTGTTTTAAAGATGGAGAAACGATCCATATTTGTGGTCCGGTGTGGGTTGCGGATCTTTCCACCCTGCCCGTCCCCGCCTCCCACCTGGTGAACCACGCCTTTTATTCCCGGAATAAAAGAGCATCCGTATCTGTGGTCTGTTCCCGGGGATGTCCCATGAACTGCTCTTATTGCTCTGTCTCTGCCACATCTTCCCATGGCCGGTACCGGCAGCGTCCGGTGGAGGCGGTGGCAGCGGAAATCCAGACCCTGGTCCGGGAAAAGGCGGTTGGATTTATTGATTTTGAGGACGAAAATCTCTGCCTGGACAAAACCTGGTTCCATTCGCTTTTTGACCGGTTAACACCGGTTCTCAAAGGCAAGAACATTGAACTGAGAGCCATGAACGGGCTGTATCCGCCATCCATTGACGAACCGGTTGTCCAAACGATGAAGGCTTCCGGATTTAAAACCCTGAACCTGGCATTGGGCTCGACAGATCCGGTGCAGCTGAACCGGTTTAAACGGAGAAACGTCATATCCGCGTTTGAGAATGCCTTGGGGCTTGCCCAAAAATATCATCTTGAGGCGGTCTCCTATATTATCGGAGCCGCCCCCGGTCAATCCGCCACGCAATCATTAAATGACCTGCTCTACCTGGCACAAAAAAGAACATTGATCGGGTTTTCCGTTTTCTATCCGGCACCGGGCAGCCTGGATTATCAGAGATGCGCGGACCAGGGTCTTTTGCCGGACCGGTTTAACCAGATACGGTCCACGGCATTTCCCATTGATGATACAACGACCCGGACTGAGGCGGTCACCTTATTGCGGCTGGCACGGATCATCAATTTTATCAAATCCCTGATTGATTCAAAAGAAGAGATACCCGCCCCCAGGCCCTTCCCAGGTGACCGGAAAGGGGTGGGCAAGAATTTCTCCGGCCTCGTCAAGGACAGAAGAGACGGATCAAAACGGCTGCTTCAATGGTTTTTGCACGACGGTGTCATCCGCGGGATCGATCCCGGCGGAACCGTCTATGAACACACGGTTGATTCCCGGTTGACACAACGTTTTTTAAATGCTCTCTCCCATTGCCGGTTTGCCGGCATCAAACACCCCGGAAAACCCGCAAGTGTATGAGCGTCAGCTTGCGACTTTCAAGACCGGTCAATGTCTTCGCCGTCTCCGGTGCCGGACAACGGAATCGACGCTGTAACAGGCAAGGGCAATCCAGATCAGGACAAAGGCCGTCAGTTGTTCGATTGAAAACGGTTCTTTATAGACCATAACCGCCAGAAGAAATGTACAGCTCGGTGCAATATACTGCATAAATCCCACCGTGGTCAGGGTCGACCGTTTGGTGCCGATGGTAAAGAACAGGAGCGGGAGTCCCGTCACCAGACAGGTTCCGATAAGCAGCAAATCCGTTGACGGGTCAATATTGAACAGAGCACCGCCGCCGTTTGAGTGAAGATAGACCAGATAGCCCAGGGCCGGAACGCTCATCAACAAAGTTTCAATACACAGACCCGGGAGCGGCAGCACCGCCATCATTTTATGCATCAGGCCGTAAAGCCCAAATGTAACGGCAATGACAACAGAAATCCATGGAAATGCTCCCATGGAAAAGGTGTAATACCCGACGCCGACACCGGCAAGGACAAGTGCAATCACCTGCAGCCGGCTCAATCTTTCCTTAAAAAAGACCATGCCGAAAAAAACCATCAGCAGCGGATTAATATAGTAGGCAAGGCTTGCCTGCAGGACTTCGTCATGATTCACCGCCCAGATATAGAGATACCAGTTCAACGCAAGGATAAGTGTGGAACCGCTCAGCAGAGCCAGGGTCACGGGTGTTTTTAAAATAAGAACCAGTTCCCGGGTCCGTTTTTGCATAAAAAGAATCCCGCATAAAAATAAAAGCGACCAGACCGTCCGGTGCATCAGCAGTTCAAATGAATTGACATGGGCAATCCATTTCCAGTACACCGGACTCAATCCCCAGATAAGATAGGCCGGAAAAAGATAGGCAATTCCGTTAAGCCGCAGTTCAGCCTGCTGAATGGGTCTGCTTTTCAATCTGTTTTTCCTGTTCCAATTTAATGTGCTCATTCACATAAGAGGCAATCCGCTCCCGGACCATGGTTGAAATCTCTTCGATCTCCATGGCCTGAAACCTGTCGTATGGAATTTCATCCAGCACGGTGATCGACATATCGTGCCGGCCGGTTAACTGCATGGAGTGTTTGGGCAGGGTATTTTTTGTATTATTGATCACCAGGGGCAGGATCGGTTTTTTCATCTTTTTGGCCAGAACAAACGCCCCCGGTTTAAACGGCTTAACGATTCCGGTTTTTGACCGTGTTCCCTCAGGAAAGAGCATCACTGAAATATTATTTTTCAACAGGTTTTCACATCGTTCCATCATCCGGGTGATACTCTCTTTATCACCGCGTTTCAATTTGATATAGCCGTTAAGCCGCATGTTCCAGCCGATAACGGGTAGCCGGAATACCTCGGCCTTGGATACCCATCGCATGGGAAAAAAAAGACGGTAGATAACGAGTATATCCAATTGAGACTGATGATTGGACACGATGACATAGTTTTTTTTCATGTCCATGCGGCCCCGTCCCTTAACGGTTACCGACCAGATAGGCATACACCAGATATAAAACGAGGCCCACAGGGAGGCGTACAGGTTAAGAATGACTTTCCGTTTATCAAACCCAGCCGTTGCCAGCCAGATCAGGCAGGAAAGCGCATAAAAAAAGATGGATGTAATCGCCACAAAGGCCAGATATAGATAGGTTAAAAAAAGATTTACACTCTGTTTAAAGTGCATACGGCGTCAGACTTTCCCATCCCTTTTCAGTGACCAGAATGGTCTGTTCAAATTGCGCGGACAATTTTCCGTCGTTGGTAACTGCGGTCCACTGGTCTTCCAGGACATGCAGGTCCCTTTTTCCCAGATTGATCATGGGTTCAATGGTAAAAACCATCCCCGGTACAAGGGAGACCCCTTTGCCGGGTGAACCAAAGTGAAGGACCTGGGGCTGCTCGTGAAAATCGATTCCCACCCCATGGCCGACAAACTCCCTTACCACGGAACACCCTTCTCCTTCGGCATAGCTTTGTATGGCATGGCCGATATCTCCGAGCGTCGCCCCAGGTGCAACGGTTTCAATTCCCCGCTTTAACGACCGGGCTGCAATCCGGACAATCTTTTCACCGTCCGGGGTGGGCGTACCGACAAAGAATGTTTTACTGGCATCGGCATAGTATCCGTCCAATATCGGCGTAATGTCCACATTGACGATATCACCATCCTTTAAAATCCGTTCCCCGGGAATGCCGTGGCAGATCACTTCATTGATGGAGACACAAACGCTTTTTGGAAACCCGCGGTAATTCAGCGGTGCCGGAACCGCCCCGGCGCGTAAAGTCTCTTCATGGACAAAGGTATTAATATCATCGGTTTTTAATCCGGGTGCGATCATCGTTTCCACCCGGTCCATGATGGACATCAAAAGGTCACCGCATTTGCGAATACCGCGTATCTCTTCTGGTGTTTTTAACCGGATATCATACCGTTTTTTGTATTCTTCTCTAATGCTGATCTTCAATTTCTTGTTTCGACAGCAATTTTTATATTTCTGGCCGCTGCCGCAGGGACACAGGGTATTGCGCCCGATTTTTACCGATTTATTTTTCATCAGGTTTTGCACTCCAGTGGATGTCCCCACAGAGAGTGGGGATATGCATGCGTAATTGTTACTTCAACCATATCGCCTATCTTTACATGATCTGACGGGAAATGCACGATTTTATTGGATTCGGTTCTGCCATACATCTGTTTCAAGTTGTCCGGCCCCGGGTCAAACCCGTCTCTTTTCTTATAGCTTTCCCCTTCCACCAGGACGCTGAGGGTTTTACCGGTTAATACGCGGTTCTTTTTTTCCGTCACTGTTTCCTGGAATGCCAGCAGCCGGTTCAACCGGTCTTTTTTCTCCTGTTCATCAACCTGATCCGGAAATTTGGATGCCGGTGCAGATGACCGGTCAGAATAGGCAAAGGCAAAAATGGAATCAAATTCAACCGCTTTTAACAAATCCAGGGTCTCATTAAAATCGTCCAGGGTCTCAGATGGGAATCCGACAATAATATCTGTTGAAAGTGCAATATCCGGACATGCCTGTTTCAGTTCATTGATTTGCTGAAGATACTCTTTTTTTGTATATCCCCGGTTCATCTTTTTAAGGATCCGGTCCGATCCGGATTGCACCGGCAGGTGAAGGTGGCTGCACACCTTGTCCAACTCTTTAATGGCCCGGATGAGTTCCATGGACAAATCTTTTGGATGGGAGGTGGCAAACCGGATACGCCGGATGCCGTCGACTTGGTTCACCTTGGATAAAAGCCGGGGAAAGGAGATCTCCCCCTCTTTGCAGCCGTAGGAGTTAACATTTTGCCCCAACAGGGTTATTTCCTTTACATTGGACTGCCCGAGGACGGCGATCTCTTCAATAATTTTTTCCGGAGACCGGCTTCGTTCCCTGCCCCGGACATAGGGAACCACACAATAGGTGCAAAAATTTTCACACCCTTGCATGATCGTTACAAACCGTGAGATTTTTGTTTCATCAAAACAGGCGGCATCTGGCAGAGATTCGTAAATCATCTCTGAATCCTGAATGTCCACAATCTGTCTTTTACCCGATTTAACGGCATCTATGTGTTGACCGAACCGTTCAAATGCCCGGGTTCCCAGTACGATATTCAGGTGAGGCAGCCGGTCAAAGGCCTTTGCTCCCTCCTGTTGAGCCACACAGCCCGCCATCACGGTAATCAGGCCGGGATCTCTTTTTTTGTTTTTTGCAAACCGCCCCAGAAAGCTGAATGCTTTTTCTTCGGCTTTGTGACGGATCGAGCAGGTATTGCAGACAACGATATCGGCCTTATCCATATCATCGGTTTTTTCAAACCCGTATGCCGTTAATATGGCAGCCAGTTTTTCAGAATCATATACATTCATCTGGCAGCCGATCGTGTTAACATAGGCATATCCGCTATATTTCATCAAACTTAAAATCCTTTTTTAATGCACCGACGATCTGCGCCGCCGTATCAATGCGTTCCGGGGGGATGGCCAGACGGATCAGCCCCGCCTTTGCATCCAGTGTGGTTGCAATGGCAACCCCTTCATATGCTTCAAATATAAAACGGATAAAACCGATTTTGGCGGTATCCACACTGTATTTTTTATGAATCGTCTGCATATCCAATCCGCTCCTTTAAAACAGAGAAATATAATACGCTAGTTTAAAAGGTCAAATCAATAGAAGGGCCAGAATTTTCATCTTACAAAAGGACCGGTTGATCCAGGGGATGAAAAATATAGCAGGGAAGGTGAGACGGACGTATTTCCGGAGAAAAACCGGTTAAAATTGACATTCTCCTGTTTTACCGATATAGACTCAGACGTAAACAAATGGAACCTTCATTCACATACGCCAAACCGGACCCGATCGCCGTGGACGACCTTTCACAGGCACTGGACTGTCATCCGATTCTGGCATCCCTGTTGACGTTGAGAGGCATCACCTCGGTTGAGGATGCACACCGTTTTTTATCCCCTGGATTTGATCAGCTGGGAGATCCTTTTGATTTGAAGGATATGAAAAAAGCGGTACAGCGGATATTAACGGCTGTCAAAAACAGAGAAAAAATCCTCATATTTGGCGATTTTGATGCAGACGGCGTAACCGCCACCGCACTTTTATATGATTTTCTCGACCATTGCGATGCCAATGTTTCCTGGTATATCCCGCACCGGATCAAAGAAGGGTACAGCCTGTCCGCCAGCCATATTCCCATGGCCGTGGATCAGGATATCGACCTGATCTTAACCGTGGACTGCGGGGTCTCCAGCCACGACGCCGTTTCACTGGCAAGAGGCGAAGATATAGATGTCATTGTCACCGATCATCATGAAGCCGGGGACAGACTGCCGGATGCCCTTGCCGTCATTGATCCCAAAAGAAAAGACTGCCCTGCGGGGCTGGAGCACCTGGCCGGTGTGGGAGTTGCCTTTTTCCTGGTTATGGCCCTTCGAAAACATTTCCGGGAGTGTCATTTCTGGGATGAGATTTGTGAACCCAACCTGTTGGACTACCTGGATCTCTTTGTTATCGGGACGATCGGGGATATGGTACCGTTGATTAAGGAGAACCGGGTTCTCTGCCTGGCCGGGCTGAGCCGGATCCGCAAGGGAAAACGACCGGGACTGGCTGCGCTTGCCCAGGTATCCCGAGTTGATCCCACCCGTATCGATTCTGATGACATTACCTTCAAGATCGTACCGAGAATCAACGCGGCAGGAAGAATATCCCATGCCCGCATCTGTGTCTCCCAGTTGACAGATACCGATATCGTCAACACGGAAAAGACGGCATCTTTTCTGGATCAACTCAATTCCAAACGTCAGAAAATCGAACAGCAAATCGTTCAGGAAATCGAATGGTTGCTGTTAAAAAATCCGGCCCTGATCAATGACCGGCTTCTGTTTTTATGGGATGATCAGTGGAACCCCAGTGTTTTAGGCATTGCAGCATCCAAATTGTGCCGAAAGTACCATATTCCGGTTATCCTCCTGTCCAGCGGGGCTGATCAGGCCATCGGCTCCGGGAGAAGTATCGATCAGATCAATATCCACGAAGCCCTGTCCCGTCATTCCGACCTGATCGTCAAATTCGGCGGACACGCATTTGCATCCGGCCTGACTGTAAAAAAAGAGAATCTATCCACACTGCGGAAAACACTCAAACACTACTTTAACGTAACCTATTCCGATGATACGTTTCAAAAAATAATAAAAATTGATGCCGTTCTCGATCTTGACGACATCACCTACGAACTGGCAACCGAAATCAACCGTTTAAGACCCTTTGGCGTTGCCAACCCCGAACCGGTCTTTATGAGCGAGAATATCCAGGTGATGTCCTCCTTTATTATCGGTGCCAATCACCGAAAAATGATTCTTAAAAAAGCCTCTTCACCCAATGGTGTTCCGGTGGAAGCGTTTCATTTCAATGTAGATGACCCTGACCAATTTCCGGAATACTTTCCAAAGATTACATACAAGCTGAAAATCAATAAATTTAAAAATCAGGCCGTTCAGATAATTATTGAGGGCAACTGATTTTTATCTTGTAATACAGCCATTTTCTGATGTATGATAACAGATTGAACTCTATTATTAAACTTAAGGGAAGATTAAATGGCTAAAATTTTTTATACCGGAAACAGGGAATCCAAACTTCTTTCCAAAATCGAATCGTCAAAAGAACGGGAAAGAATCAAAACCATCATGGTCATCCGGGACAACATAGACTCTTTTAGCAATAAAGTTTCCATGAAATTGATTGAAGCAGGCCTGGTTGAAACCGTATCAAAGTCCAGTATTGAAAACCAGATCGCCAGATGCCTGGACACCCTGTGCAAAGCGGAGGACTTTGATATCGATTACATGGTGGCCCCGTTCAGAACATTGGTTTCAAATCCCAATATTGCCAGTCTTTACCTGACAGCTTTCATTGTAGAGACATTGATCAACCATAAAGACGTTATCGATATTTTCGGCAGTGATGAAGATATCTATTTTTGTATCCAGAAAGAACTGGCCTCGCTAATGGCGTGACCTTGATCTGCCGTATTCTCTTCACGAAGTGGTGATAAGGTTTTACCCTTTAATTTATCCCCCTCCAATCCTTTGCAATCAAAACCGGTTTATTTTCTGTGCCATGTCCCGTCTGCAGCCTGGTAAAACTCACCGGGCCTGGCCCTTTTGGCTTTTCGTTCGGCCTGGTTTTTTTCAGCCACGTCCAGACTGGTGTTCTGCTGTTGCGCAAAATAGCGGTAAACGGTATTGCGATCTTTATTCTCGGCATCCACCACGGCCTGCTCGATCCGTTCATTGCCCAGAAAGGCCAGATAGCCCCTATTGTCCTCCCCGACAATCCCCTTTGCCTTAAGCGAATTTATTATCGGTGCCCGCTGGGCCATGCTCTGCCGGATATCATCCAGGGTTCGGGCGGACGCAATTGACACCACCGTAAAAACAAGACAGGCAGTCAACAGTAGATATGGGGTTATTGTACGGCGAATATTCATAATTCCTCCTATCTTGTAATCTCTTCTTTTTCATCAATGGCTTCAATCTCTTCAAAAAAGTCATCAAGCGCTTCTTTCATCCTCACATTTACATCAATGGTGATGTGGATGGGCTTTATCTCGACAGGCTGAACCGCCACCTCATGGGTGGTATTGCATCCTGATATAATAAAAAGACCAAGGAAGACTGAACACAAACATAGTTTTCCTGACATACCCCCTCCTATTTTATTTTAAAACCGATCTTAATTTATTACCAAATTTCATGACTTCATTAAAGGGAAGTTTTAAATTCACATCCAGCTTGATCCCCTGAAAATTGGACCCGGGGCTTTCGGCATCCACCCGGACAAATCCTCCGAAATCCTTTTGATATTGAAACGGCAGCGTGCCGGAGGGTTTGCCGTCCAGTTCCATGGCAACGGCCAGGGTATCACCTGTGGTATTAAGCCTGAGTTTGGCCCATTTATAATCAAAATCCTTTAATGCCTCCCTGGCCAGGTCAAGCTGAAAAAACTGGGGGCTGTCCATGGGGATTCCGGCCGTCAGAACGTCTGTATTCTCAATGGCTACCCGCCCGCTGCTTCCCGGGGTTGAAAATAGAAACCCGTCGTCAAAGGAGATATCACCGTCTGAATATGTCACCGGAATTCTTCCGCTGAGCGTACCGTCTCCCTCGGCGCGAAAAGCCCCCATCTGCTCCAGCAGGCTTGCCAGTTCAAGCCGGTCGCAGTAAAGGGTCAGGTGGTAATGATTATCCGGATTGGGGAACCGGACAGCTTCGGAAGAGACAAGTCCGTTACACCACTTGAACCGTATATTCTCAAACAATACGGATTTCGGGCCTTCAATACTATACCTGATTTTTGCATCACTGATTTTAACTTTGTTGACATCAATGGAATCAATCGTCATGATTTGGCCGGGCCGACTGCGAAAATCCAACAGATCGGTTATTTCAACGGTTGTCTGTATCCCATTTGTTTCCATTTTGCTTGCCGGCAGACCAAATTGTCCCTGATCCAGGGAAAGCACGAGGGAGGAGTTTATTTGACGGCCCGTAACGGCCGCATCCGCTCTGGCCGACACCCGGGCACTGAATTGTGCATCCTGAGCCATGGGGCCCATCATCGGTTTGACATCCGTGTGTGTGATTGTAAACGGATCCACAGCCAGTTTAAACTTAGCAACCAGGTCGTTCTCATAAGAAATTTCAGATTGATACCGGGCTTTAAATCCGACCGGATGTTTCAACCCTCCGGTGCCTTGAACATCAATGGATCTCAGGCCTGTCTGGGAAATGCGTCCCCGGGCCCAGCCTTGAAATTCTCCCTTTTGATCGGAAATAACCGGAATCGAAAAATATCCGTTCTCTTTTTGATCCGGAACAGGAAATGCATAGGGCAGGCGGATCTCGATCCCGGCTGCACGAATCTGGTTGGTCCTGGATTGAAAGGTACCGTTTACCGCCTCCAGGGTTATCCGCCCGTTCAGCGGTGCGGCCGATTCATATCCGGCCTGCCCGAGTATCTTCAAACCGGCAAAGGCCGCGGTTGCCGGGCCGGATTCAACCCGGACCTTTTTTACATCAAGACGGGTTCGGCTGTTTACCCGAAAGGGTGCATGGGAATAATCCGCTGTTACACCTGATTCCAGATTAACCGCACCAAAACCGACGGAGTGGCTGTCATGGACGGCATCTCCCCCGGCACTCCGGAAGTGTATGTTTCCTGTCGCTGATTTAAGATTACCGGTAAAATGAGCGCTGATTTCTGGCTGGGTCAATTGAATCCGGCTGCCGGCCTGCTCAATTTCAAAGGCCTTGATCTGTTTACTTTCAAGACGGGCATCAAAGGCAATCCCCGATCTCTTTCCCGGATCGATATGGCCGGTCATGGAAAAGGGCAGTGCCTCTGTTCCGATACCGGATAGGTTAAAGTTACCGTTTATCCGAATCTGCTTATCGCTGATCTTAAGGGTTGCCGCAATCCCTTCCATTGACAGGTTCTGAACCGGATGCACGGGAAGGTTTGACACATCTATATTCCAATGGGCTTTTGGTGCCCGGGACTCCACCCGCACATCTGTCGTTCCGAAGAGAAAAGGGGGTGGCCCGGCTTCTGGTGTTCCGGTTATTGCAGAGACCAGCGGATTGAGCGCAGGCAGATGAAAAGACGGCGACTCAACACGGATATATTGGATCCCGCTTTCAAACCAATACTGCGATAGAACGTGAACGGTCTGTCCCAGGGGATGAAAATCGGATCGAATGGTCATGCGGCTGTCTTCTGCTTCAACATCAGCCATGATGTTAAAAGGGATTGTCCATTCATTGCCAACCGCCGTTAAAATCAATTTACCGTGATTCAACACCAGTTTTTTAGGAACAACTGCCGTATTCAGCCGGGTCTGTTGCTGTTCTGATGGCTTGGGCAGATGAAATCCCTGAATATGAATCTGATTATCCGGGTCCATCCGTGCCCGTAATGTGACGCCCGACAACCGGACCAGTGAGATTTCCGGCATTGAAAATCCGTGCCACTTGAAATCAACGGCTATGGAATCGATGGATATTCCGTCTGCCAGCCGGATGTCCGCCGCAAGCACCTGGGAAAATCCGATTTGTTTCACCCTGAAGTGAACGGGATCTGAATTCAGAACCGATGGCAGGTAGCCCCCAAGCCGGTGTTCCACTATCCGGGGAAGTGTGATGATTACAAGCAGTATGCCCGTCAGAACAACGGAAAAAATAAAGGCAAGGCGGTATATGATTCTCTTATTCGGCATTTTTAATATTCACCGTCAGATACATATCCCCTTTCTGTCCGTCCGGGGTTGTCCTTCCCATCCCGGAAAGACGGAGACGGTTTCCGTGGCGGACACCGGCCGGAATCCTCACCCGGTATAGCGGCTTATAAAATCCCCAGGGAATGGTAACCAGTTTTCTGGCCCCTGTGGCGGCCTCAAGAGCCGTAACATCGATGGTCCCGTTAAGATCCGGACTGTCCGGGCTGCCAGAGGCGACCACCATCTGAAGCCGGGGAGTCTTCTTTTTTGCGGTAAACCGGCTCACCTTTTCCTGTGCACCGGTCTGGGGCACTTTTTGATTCATGCGGACCAGAATGAAGCCGACAATAAATCCGCCGATATGTGCCCACCAGGCAATTCCGGAGCTTGCCCCGCTGCCGGTGGCGTTTAGAAACTGAAACGCAAACCAGATACCTAAAAATATAAAAGCCGGAATTTCAACAAAAAAGGGAATGATAATAATCGGAATAATGGTTAAAATCCGTGAACGGGGAAACAGTAAAAAATATGCCCCCATCACACCGGCAATGGCTCCGGAAGCCCCGATTGTGGGAACCATGGACACGGGATTCGATATAAAATGAATCATTCCGGAAAGCACCCCGCAGATCAGGTAAAATGCCAAAAACCGCAATGAACCGAAATGCTCTTCCACATTGTCTCCAAAGATATAAAGGAACCACATATTACCGATAAAGTGCATCACTCCGCCATGAAGAAACATATATGAAAAAATGGAGATCAACTGGTTAAAAAAGGTAAAATGCCTTGAAAATTCTTCCACCGTATATTTAGCAGGTACAAGTCCGTAGAAAAAATAGAGCATCTCCTTATCAAATCCGTACTGAATCTGAAACACAAAGACCAGGAGATTTGTTGCCATCAAAAGGTAGGTAACGACCGGCACCTGGGTGGAAACCTGGGTATCCCGAATGGGAATCATTTGATCACCCGCGGCAGATGATCGGTTTCCAGATACTGCTTTACCGATCGGAGGATCAACATGACACAATCCTCGATACCGGCGGAATATTCTAACCTCAAACGGATGGAGCAATCGTTTTGCAACGCTTTATTTCCGCCGGCCAGCCCCACCTGCCGCTTAATATAATCCTGGAAAGAAAAATAGAGGGCATAGACTTGGTGCAACGGCGTTTTTGCGATAAACGCCCGGGTTTTTAAAGGTAGTTTTTCACAGACAATCCCAACCGCCTGTTCAACGGTTTCCGGGTATTCTTCCCCATCCGGCCCTTGGGGTATAAAGGAAGTCATTGTTTTTTCCAGATCCGACTCTGAATACAATTGATACAGCGCCACTTCCAAAACCGTTTTCACATCCTGATATATCCAAGGCTGATGGCTGATCCGGGGCCCGGCAACATTCAGGCATTCGATTCGGTTTTCCCGGATAAAACCGCTCAAAATCAGCGACGCTTCATACTCTTCGGTAAAGGAAAGATTGATAAACGTATTCGGCCTGCCGATCACCTTTGCATAACTGAGGGTGAGCTTGGATCCACCGGTTAATTCACCGCGGGAAAGAATGACGGTTCCGTGTGAATCGATGATATTCTGCCGGGTCCGCTCCCTGTAATCCTCTGTTTCCATTTCCTTTAGCCGGTACGATTCAGGCAGTGGACCCGCCTCTGTTTTTCTTCCTTTAGGAATCCATCCGCCGTGTTCAATCCCAAGCTTGATGGCCAGGTCCAATGCGGCCAGATCCGCACCGGTCTGGCCGCCTGAAATTATTTTTTTTATCATCATTTTGTTATCTTTATCCAATAAAATAATCCTTTTCTATCATACCAGCAAGGAGTATAACTTCAATAGTCTTTTATTTTTTAACCCTTCAAACGGCTGGTGGATGAGGATACCGACACAAAAAGAGTGCTTCAGGCTGATCCGGAATATGGAGATGATGGATCATATCGTTGATCATTCGGTGATGGTATCCCGTGTCTCTTTATTCCTGTGCCGCTCATTGAAAAAAAGATATCCGGACCTGAACACCGAGCTGGTGACATCCGCCGCCCTGCTCCATGACATTACAAAAACCAGAAGTTTTACCACTGGAGAAATCCACTCCGATACCGGCGGGCAAATGCTGTCAAACCTGGGATATCCAGAGGTGGGGGAAATTATCCGGCAACATGTTGTACTGGATGAATACAGCGATCAGCCACCCGTCACAAACCAGGAGATCGTCAATTATTCCGACAAACGGGTTCTTCATGACAGGATTGTTTCGTTGAACCGGCGGTTGATGTACATTGAAAGAAAGTATGTTAAATCCGAGAAACTGAAACAGAGATTTAAACAGATGCGGCAGGAAAGCATTGACCTGGAATCCAAGCTCTTTCGTTTTTTAAGCATCACGCCGTCTCAATTGTCGGATGCGGTTTTGGAGAGAGTCAATCCGGACATGTCAAAATCGAAAATATGATGAAAAGAATGCGTTCCGCTGAAACCTAAGGATTATGAATGATCAACAACAAAGTATTGAACAATGTTAAACAGATCATTTATCTCAAACGGCTTTGCCAGAAAAGCAGTGGCTCCCTCCTTTCTTGATCTGTCTTCGTGCTCGGCCACACCGGACATGATGATAAAAATGGTTTCCGGATATCTTTCCCGGACCTTGGCCATCAGATCAAACCCGGACATATCCGGCATCTCTGCCTCGGAAATAACGATGTCGACGTCACCGGTCGTCTTTATGAATTCCCAGGCCTGTCTGCCGCCGGAAAAGGAGACGACCTTCCGGTTCACACAATAACTAAGCGCCGTGACCGTCAGTTTGCGCAACAGGATGTCGTCATCCACCACTATAATTTTGACATTTTCAATAATAAGATATTCTCCCGGTATCGGATCAGGCAACTCTTAAAATGTCATAAAAGCCCTGAAATTGCTTTTTCGGAAAAGCGTACCCTGCAATTGTCTCAAGATTTTCCATCACAGCCTGTTGCCGATGAATACCCAGCGGATAGGATTCACTGACAATGGCAATGGCCATTACGCACAACAATTTTATCCGTTGCTTAAACAGATGGGAAGAGGTTGACAGATCCAGGAACCCCATATTCATTCCTTCCACAAGCCGGTGAATTTCATTGGCATTTTCAATGACGGCCTCTTTTCTATACTCTCCGACGGGATATCCTTTCAGCGCCGATTTAACCATGACGGTCAGCAGGTGGAGCCGCACCAAAAAAATCGAGTTCTCATCCATTGGCTGCATCGTTTTATCTGTTGCACCGAATCGTTTCATTGAGCATACCTGATCAGATTAAAAATAGAGTTATTATTGGATTTCAATATCATATACAGCAGTGTATCAATTATCTTTTTAAGTTTTCATCCGGATCAGATGTCCTTTTTTTATTCGTTTTTTTTGATGGAGAAAAACCGGGTTTAAATCATCATGATGGCTTTGTCATATTTGAGTTCCGTTGCCGTGGAAAAGATGATCTCTTCCGTCATGGGGCAGGTCAGCCAGGCGGCATCTTCCAATTCATTATCCAGCTGCATGGGCCCCCACCCGGCACATCCCAGGAGTATCATAAACGACTTGGGGCCTTCCTGAACGGCAATGGCTTCAAGGATGTCCCGGGAGTTGCTAAGCGCCAGCCAAGGCATAACTTTCAGACTTTCATTCCAATTGAAAGGCGGTCCGTGAAGCACAAACACACCGGACGGCTGAACCGGCCCTCCCAGGTAAACCTGAAGCATGTCCACACTTTTATCACACTTGATTTTCAGATCATCAAAGAGTTCACGGCCGGTCAGTAAGGGATGTACTTTATTTACAATAAAACCCAAAGCACCGGATTCATTGTGCTCACACATACAGGTTACGGTCTGGGCAAAATTAGGATCTGGAAGTCCAGGTATAGCAAGTAAAAATCGACCCTTCATATTAGGCGGGATGTCATCAGTCATGGTCCGGCTCCGCAATTATTCTTGACATTACAATAGTGGTTTCCGTATATTCATTTTAAAAAAGTATCTTTAATTATTTTTAGCTGATTTGCAACAGTTTTCACCACAGGGCACCGTTATGAACGATATTAATTCAAAAATCGACCTGTTGAATAAAATCGCCAATGCCGGGGAAAGCAAAACAAAAAAGTCAACACGGATCTCATCCGACGGCGCATTCGATAAACTCCTTGCCCATCAGTTATCTGCCGGCTCACCCGATTCTTTAGAAAAATCGACAGCTTCTCAATCAGGGCTGTCTGAAATTCAGGGCGCTTTCAGGGCACAGCAACTGGGCACCGCCTCCTTTAACCTGAACGGCATGGCAGAAAGAGTGAATGATTCACTCACTCTTTTTGATCGCTATGCAGCTTTTTTGGGAAGCCCGGACAAAAATTTAAAAGAGGCTTACGGGCTGCTTGAACAGCTCATTTCATCCACCCGGTCCCTTGCCGAGGAGATGAATCAGCAACCAGAACCGGACAACGGCCATGCCCGGGAACTGAAACGCATTCTCTCCCAGATCATGACCACCGCACAGGTTGAACAGGTCAAATTTGACCGGGGTGATTATTTATAACCCCATGTAATACAGGCAATTGACAATCGTAAAAAGGGTCGGGCA
Organism: Desulfobacula sp.; assembly: GCA_028280105.1. Lineage (GTDB taxonomy): Bacteria > Desulfobacterota > Desulfobacteria > Desulfobacterales > Desulfobacteraceae > Desulfobacula. The sequence goes on from JANQML010000376.1 coordinate 22,602, forward strand.
GCCTCAGCCCCCAAAAGAATCGGTTTATTGCGGCCGAATATCAGACCGGATCTTCTTTCCTGCCATATACATCATCATACCGGACGATATCATCCTCACCCAGGTATGATCCGGACTGGACTTCGATCAGTTCCAGCGGAATCTTTCCGGGATTCTCAAGGCGATGAAGGGTACCCAGCGGAATATATGTGGATTCATCTTCTTTTAGAAGTAACTCCTCTTCCCCCCGTGTAACCAGGGCGGTGCCGGAAACGACGGTCCAGTGCTCTGCCCGGTGGTAATGCTTCTGCAGCGATAAAACCGCCCCCGGTTTTACGGTGATCCGTTTCACCTGAAATCGGGATTCAATGTCAACGGTTTCATAGCTGCCCCAGGGCCGATAGACCTTTCGATGGGTATTTGCCTCTTCTCTCTGGTTTTTCTTCAATTGTTTGACAATCTTTTTGACATCCTGGACCCGGTCCCGGGGGGAAACCAGGATGGCATCCTTTGTTTCGACAATTACAAAATCCTCAATTCCCACAGCCGTAACCAGGCTGTTCTCAGAGCTGATATAGGACGTTTTGACATCATGGGTCACGACATCCCCTTTCAGGACATTCATATTCTTATCTTTTTCACCCACCTTCCACAGGGCATCAAATGACCCCATGTCACTCCAGCCGGCATCAAAGGGAATCACCACTCCCTTGGATGTTTTCTCCATAACGGCATAATCAATGGAATCCGATGGAACGGATTCAAACCCTTGGAGCGGAAGCCTGAAAAAGTCAAGGTCCTGCTTCCCCTCTGCAATCACATCTTTGCAACCATTTAAAATAGCGGGAGAAAATCGTTCAAGCTCATTGAGAATACCGGAGGCTCTGAACATAAACATGCCTGAATTCCAGCAATACTGACCCGAATTGATATACTTTTTTGCCGTTTCAAGATCCGGTTTTTCAACGAATTTCTCGATTTTGGAGGCACTCTCCCCCGAATCAAGCGATTCCCCTTTTTTTATATATCCATACCCGGTTTCAGGTCCGTCCGGAACAATACCGAATGTGATCAGAAGATCCTGACCGGCCAGGGCGGCCCCCAGTTCAACAACCTGCTGAAATTTTGATGGATCTTCAATAACATGATCGGCTGGCAGAACCAGCAGAATCGGGTCGGAACCGGTTTCCATCGCCTTTAACGCTGCAAGCGCAATGGCAGGGGCCGTGTTTTTCCCAACCGGTTCCAGCAGGATCGCTGCCGGTTCAATCTCAATCCGGCGAAGCTGCTCCGCCGTCATAAACCGGTGGGTCTCGTTGCAGACAACTATCGGGGGCATGATATTTTCGATCCCGTCAAGGCGGAACATCGTATTTTGGAGCATGGTATTTTCATCGTAGATTTCCAGCAGCTGTTTTGGATACAATTGCCTGGACAGCGGCCATAGCCGGGTACCAGAGCCGCCTGCTAAAATTACCGGTACAATCATCTTCTTCTCCCTTTTCTGGTTTAGGCATCGAGTAAAAATAACCTATCCATCTTACTTGTCTTTTTATCCGTATTCTTCGTTGGGAAAAGGTTTACATAGCTCGTTATGCGCGCCTTTTCCCGCCTTGAATACGAAT
>JANQML010000377.1 GCA_028280105.1 Desulfobacula sp.
TGAGGCGCTGGTGAAACCGCTTCAGATCAAAGGGATCCGTATCTTCGATGTGGGCATAATATTTATTGGAAATCCGTTGTAACAGACCGGTTTCCCTGGCATACAGAAAGAATTTATTGATCTGTTCCAGCATCTTGGAATCCTGTTTGTTCACGGCCCAGGCCAGCGACTGCTTTTTGTGAATGGGAATGCCGATGCGAATATCCGGATAATATCGCTGGTTAAGATAGGCGATATTGTTAACAGCCACCGTAAACCGGATCTCCCTGTCATGGACCATGCGGATCAATTCTTCGGTGGGTAGGTTGCCGTGAAGGATATAGTTGAATTCAATTCCGGACGATTTGATTTTTTCCAGCCGGGACTGATAAGCCGTCCCCCGGGAGATATGAATGGTGCGATAGGTTAGATCTTCAATGTTTTTAGGTCCGAAAACCAGTTTATGGTGAACAATATGCTGTTGAATGGTCTGGTACGGGATTGAAAAATTAACCCGTTCAAGCCATTCGCCGGTAATGGCAAGGCCGGCGGCGATGAAGTCTCCTTTGCCCTGGGCAAGATACGGAAACATGTTGTTCCAGCCCGGTGTGACAATATCCAGGTCAACATTCAGATAGTCGGCAAATTCTACGGCCAGATCATATTCAAATCCGGTGGGTTTGTTATTGTACATATAATAGGTATTGATCGAATCGGCGGTAATCAGCCGCAATACCCCTGTTCGTTTAATATTTTCATATGTGGTCAGGTCTGATCCGATTTCGTTTTTGTGGATGAGATAGGTGAAGACCAGAAAAACAGCGGTTAAAATCAATAAATTGATCAGAATAAAATTATGCAGCAGAAATTTTTTCATTACCCCTTGTTAATCCTCATCAATCTTTTTACCGGCAAGCACATCCACACGGCTGACATTCTGATACCCCCTGGGCAGTTTTCTACCCCGGTGCCCCCGCTTGCCGGTATAATCCATTTGGTTGCCGGGGCTCAGCCGGACAAAATGCTTTCCCGAATGGACAACAAGATTCGCGTGAAATGGCAGTATCTTTAAAAATTTGAGATACTCCGGATCATCGGAATTCCATTCTTTTTTGGGGATGGAAATTATTTTATTTCCCAGGCCCTTTTTCAGACACGGTAATTCATTTAATCCGAAAATCAACAGTCGCCCCTTGGAAGTGATGGCTGCGATACGATCGGTTTCAAGGTCAACAATCGGCTCAGGCTCAAGCAATTCAAACCTGTCCTTAAGGGTGACGATAGCCTTGCCGTTTTTATACTGGGTTAAAAAATCTGAGAATTTGATCACAAATCCATATCCGGCATTTGAAGCGATCAGAAAATGACAATCCTCTTCCCCGGAAATCATATACTCGATCTTTGCCTGGGGCTGCAGGGTTAAATGGCCGGTCAGGGGTTCCCCGTTTCCCCGGGCCGACGGCAGGCTGTGGGGGAAGAGGACAAAACTTCTTCCGGTATTGTCCAGCAGGACAATCGGTTTATTGCTCTTTGTCCTCAAGTGGTATTGCAGCCTGTCTCCGGTTTTGAATTTTACCTGTTCCGGGTTGATTTCATGGCCTTTTGCCGCCTTTATCCAGCCGCGCCGGGACAAAAAAACCGTTACCGGTTCAATGTCGATCACATCGGTAATGGAAAATTTTTCCGCCTCTTTTCTCTCCTTTATGGGGGATCTGCGTTTATCACCGTACGCTTTGGCATCTTGCCTGATCTCTTCTTTGATATACGCTTTGAATTCGCTTTCATTGCCAAGGACGTTTTCAAGATGCTCTTTACGGGTTTCCAGGTCATTTTTCTCCGTTTGTATTTTGATCTCTTCAAGCCGGGCCAGCTGCCGCAGCCGTATCTCCAGAATCGCCGTTGCCTGGGTATCGCTCAGATCAAAGGCTTTGATCAGATCCTTTTTAGGGTGATCTGAACTTCGGATGATTTTAATGACCGCGTCAATATTGAGATAGGCAATTAAAAAACCGTCCAGAATATGAAGCCGGTCAATGATTTTTTCCAGTTCATGGTTCAGCTTTTTCCGAACCGTGTCGGCACGGAATTCCAGCCATTCAGTCAGGATTTCCAGCAGGTTTTTGACCCGGGGTTTCCCATTGATTCCGATCATGTTCATGTTAACGGAGTAGGACTTTTCAAGGTCGGTGGTGGCAAACAGGTGGTCGGTCAACGCCTGAATATCCACCCGGTTTGAACGGGGAATGATAACCAGCCGTGTCGGGTCTTCATGATCGGATTCATCCCGGATATCCGTTACCATGGGAAGCTTTTTGGCAGCCATCTGGGCGGCCACCTGCTCATATATTTTTTCAGTGGATGCATGGTGGGGCAGGGCGGTAAATATAATTTCCCCGTTTTCAACAATAAATTTTGCCCGTATTTTAATCCGGCCCTTGCCCCGGCGGTAGGTTTCCCGGATTTCGTCCGGCGGTGTGATGATTTCGGCATCCGTGGGAAAGTCAGGCCCTTTAATGAAGGTAAACAGGGAGTCGATATCCGTATCTTCATGATCAATCAAGTGAATCAGCGCCTTTGCCACCTCCCTCAGGTTGTGGGGTAAAAGGCTGGTGGCCATGCCGACGGCAATACCGGTGGAGCCGTTCAACAGCAGGTTGGGAAGGCGGGCCGGAAGGATAACCGGTTCTTCAAGCGTTCCGTCGAAATTGGGCGCCCACGCCACCGTGCCCTGCCCCAGTTCCCGCAAAAAGAGATCGGCATATCTGGAGAGCCTGGATTCGGTATACCTCATGGCGGCAAAGGATTTCGGGTCATTGGGATCGCCCCAGTTTCCCTGCCCGTCCACCAGGGGATACCGCATGGAAAAGGGTTGGGCCAGCAGCACCATGGCCTCGTAGCAGGCCGTATCTCCATGGGGATGAAATTTTCCCAGCACATCTCCCACGGTCCGGGCGGATTTTTTAAACTTTGATGTGGCGTTCAGCCCCAGCTGGCTCATCGAATAGATTATTCTCCGCTGTACCGGTTTGAGGCCGTCGCCGATGTGGGGCAAGGCACGGTCCAGAATCACATACATGGAATAGTTTAGGTACGCCTTTTGGGCAAAATCCTGAAACGGTATCTTTTCATAATCTTCTATGGCAGACGGCCGGGTCTCTTTCATGACTCTATCTCTTTTATATCCCCATTGGTTTCGATCCATTTTTTACGATCTTTGGCTCTTTTTTTACCCAGCAGCATATCCATGGTTTCGCAGGCAGACCTGAACGCATCTCCGTCCGAATGACCGGTTTGGGGGGCAGCAGGTTCATGTCCGGTGGGCTCGGT
>JANQML010000058.1 GCA_028280105.1 Desulfobacula sp.
TGTAACTGCCTTTCGGGGATCGGTTACAATTTCAACGTCCAGACCAAGCGTGTCTCTTCCGTATGCGGCAAGGGCGCGGGCCTGTTCAGGGACGGTGTCAAAGGCATAGACAGTCTTTAAATCAAACAGGACGTTCATGGCCTCTAGGTTGGTATGGCCCTGTACACCACAGGCCAGAATACCGATGGTAGAGGACTCGGAACGGGCCAGATATTTTCCGGAAACAGCGGATGCCGCTGCCGTTCTCATGGCCGTAATCCATGAACAGTCCATTACGGCAAGGGGAAGTCCGGTTTCAGTATCATTGTAGATGAGAAGCCCGTTGATATACGGCAGGTTTTTTTGGGAATTTCCCGGATAGCCGCTGACCCATTTCACCCCTGCCGAATTCATGGACGGGATATAGGCCGGCATGGCATGGATGAAGTTATCTCCCTCACCCGGATGAATACCCGGCTTGGGAGGCATTTCAACCCTTCCGTTTCCCATTTCTATAAATCCTTTCTCTACAACATCAATGATCGCTGCCATGGAAAGACCGGTTTTTGCAACATCTTTCCGGCTCAAATAAAGTAGTTTGTCAGTCATAAGATTTTCCTAATTGTCTCTCTTTTAGTTAAAATGCCACATTGTAATTCCCGGCATTCTCTTTCTCTTAATTTCCTATTTCTTATTCCTTTAAGCGAAAAATATACCAATGATAGAAAAACAAAAACAAAAGTCATAACTATTTAAAATTGTTTTTTTTTGAAATAGAATGGGTACTTGAGTTTTTCTGAGTTTTTTAAAAAAATAAAATAAATTTAATTTTTTTAAAATTTATTTTAAAGACATGCGGCATAACCATGGTTAATCTTATTTAAGTAACAAATTTTTATTTAAATGAGTTGACCCGGCTATAAGCTGTGCCGTGTGCCAATAATAAAGTAAAAAATGCCGGGAAAATGGGAAAAAACAATTTTTACATGCGGTTACCCTTTATGTAACCGTGCCTTTTCTTGACAGCTTATTTAATTTGGCATATAGAAATTCTTCAAATATAGGGGAGAATGACTTTGTCTGAAGTAACGCCATGGAATGGTGCTGTAGAGTCTGCGCCAACCGGAATTTTTGTCGTGGACACCCAATTCCGGGTGAAGTACTGGAACGCCATGATGGAAGAGATTACCGGAATCTCCCTCAACCATATCTTGGACGCCTGCCTGTTTGACGTATTTCCTGGTATTGCCGATACTGAGTTTACACGTATCTACGATGAAGAAAGACTCGATGAAAATATCGTGGAGCTGGCGTTCTTTGATCTTTTTTCCGAGTATCATCCGCCTGAGAACCGACGGTATTATACGCTAAAAATCAGCCGGATCAGAGATAAAAATGAGACAATCGGCAGTGTTATTGTTCTTGAGGATACAACCACCGGTTTTGCGTCAAAAAAAGCGTTGGAAGAAAGTGAGCGCAGGCTTTCTACACTCATGGACAATTTACCCGGTATGGCCTACAGAACAAAAAATGATGAAAACTGGACCCTTGAATATGCCAGCCGGGGCAGTAAGGAAATGGTCGGATACACCCAGGACGATCTCCGTGGCCACCCCATGAGAATTTTTAGAAAAAGGATTCATGAAGATGACCAGGAAAAGATATCAAAAAAAATAAAAGAGGCAGTGGCGGAAAAAAAAAGATATGAACTTTTTTACCGCCATCTGACCACCAGCGGTGAGTATAAATGGGTGTGGGAGCAGGGTGCGGGAGTTTTCGATGATGCCGGTAAGCTGGTGGCTCTTGAAGGATATGTAAACGATTTCACGACTCAAAAAATTACCGAATTAGAGCTTAGAAGGGAAAACGAACGCCTCAAATCCAGCAGCCGGGACCGTTATCGGTTGGGAGGCATGGTGGGTAAAAGCGAAGGCATGCAAAAGGTTTATGATCTGATCTTAAGTGCTGCGGCCACCGACACCAACGTCATTATTTACGGTGAGTCCGGAACGGGTAAAGAGCTTGTAGCCCGGGCCATACATGAGCTGAGCCAGAGAAGGGATAACGCCTTTTTGCCCGTGAATTGCGGTGCCATATCCGAAACCATTCTGGAAAGAGAATTTTTCGGGCACACAAAAGGTGCGTTTACCGGTGCGGGGAGTGAAAAAAAAGGATATCTTGAAGCCGTTAATAACGGTACCCTGTTTTTGGATGAATTGGGAGAGATTTCATTGCCGCTGCAGATTAAGCTTTTAAGGGTGCTGGATGAAAAAGGTTACACACCCGTAGGCAGCACTAGGACACGTCACTCAAACATCCGTATTGTGGCTGCCACCAACCGAAATCTAAGGGAACAGGTCCGAAAAAAGCGGATGCGCCAGGATTTTTTTTACCGTATTCATATCCTGCCCATCTACCTGCCCAGGCTTTCGGACCGGAAAGAAGACATCCCCTTGCTCATTGATTTTTTTCAGGACCAATTTAAAAAGCAGGGCCATGATGCCCATATCCCCGCCTCTGTCAAAGATGCGTTCGGAAATCACGACTGGCCCGGAAATGTCAGGGAACTTAAAAATGCCGTGCTCCGTTACATTACATTGAGGCGGATCGATTTTTTGAAACACGCCCCGGAGCCGGATGAAACAGAAGCTGCCGTCCTGGATTTTCCATCTCCTGATCAGCCCGTGAAATTGAGATCCATGGTGGCAGCTTATGAGAAGCAGATCATTCTGAAAATGCTGGAAAAAAACCAGTGGAACAGGACCCGGGTGGCAAAACACCTGGGTATTGATAGAAAAACATTATTCACCAAGATAAAGCAGTATCAATTGGCCCCTAAGTAAAATCGCATCAGGTGCGGGGAATAATAGCTCGTGTTGGGGAGGTTTCTCCCCGTATAGTCGTAACATTCTATAATTTCAATTCTTTTCTTCGCTGATCACATATAGATTGGGGAGAATTCTCCCCAATCTATATGTTTTTTAATATAATCCAATTATCGTTAAATTTTTTTTAAATTCAATATCTTATAAAGTTTCAAGAAGTTGGTACGCATTTTGTAATCCAGACCGGACAGATTGAGACGACTTTACCACAGGATGATGCGGGGTAAGTAGATTGTCGATCCCCTCTATATCCTAAATTAAGTGATTTTCATCAGAGAGATTGATTTTTAAAGGAGATTGATGAATGCCCCGATTGAGTCTTGGCGCCAACCGAATATACGGTGAAGCCGCATTTGAAGTTCTGGCAAAGGCACAGGCCTTGGAGAAACAGGGAAAAACGGTTCTTCATTTCGAGATAGGTGAGCCGGATATGGAAACTCCGAATCACATTGTCGAGGCCGGCGTACGGGCCATCCATGAAAATAAGACCCATTACGAGCCCTCTCTGGGGTTGATGGAGCTGCGCAATGCCGTAGTGGATGAAGTGGAGGCGACCAGGGGATTCCGGCCTCAGGTGGACCAGGTCGTTATTACACCGGGACTTAAACCCGGGATCTTTTTCTCCATGCTCGCCGTTATTGACCCCGGGGATGAGGTTATTTTCCCGGATCCCGGTTATCCCACCTATGGTTCCGTCACCGCCATGGTCGGTGCCAGACCGGTGCCGGTCCCCCTGCTCGAGGAAAACCAGTTCCGCATGAACCCTGATGATGTCCGCAAAAGGGTGACAGATCGGACCAAGGTCATAATCATCAACTCTCCACAGAATCCCACAGGGTCGGTGATGACCGAAGAGGAGCTTAAAGAGATCCACGACATTGCCAAAGATCAGGATATCTATGTCATTTCCGACGAAGTCTATTCAAAGATGACCTACAACGGGTCCCTGGCTCCCAGCATCTCTGTTCACGACCGGGCAAAAGAGAGGTGCATCCTGCTGGACGGGTTCTCCAAATGCTACGTCATGACCGGATGGCGCCTTGGTTATATGGTGGTACCCGTCGTCATGGCTGAACGGTTAAGAGACTATCTGGTCTCGGCGGTCTCCTGCACGGCGTCTTTTACCCAGTGGGCCGGTGTGGAAGCATTGACCGGCGACCAGACATTCATCGCCGGCATGATGGACCGGTTTACGCAGAAAAGGGACCGCATTGCAGCGGGGCTGAACCAGGTGCCGGGAATCACATGTCAGTTGCCCCAAGGTGCCTTTTACGCCTTTGCCAATATCCGGGGCACCGGCATGACCAGCCAGGAATGTTCGGAGTTCATCCTCAACGAATGCAGGATCGCCACGGTGCCGGGGACGGCATTTGGCCAGGCCGGAGAAGGGTATCTGCGATTTTCATATGCCACCTCCCTTGACATCATCGATCAGGCTGTAGATACGCTTCAAACAGCTTTCCAAAATCGCCTTAATACAAGATGCTAGTTTAGCCATATACAACCAAAAATTAAAGAAGAGGACAAAATGAAAAAGAAACTTACACGGTTCGATTTTCAGAAAATGAAGGAAAGTGGGGAAAACGTGACTTGGATCACGGCCTATGACTATTCAACAGCCATGTTTGCCGAAAAGGCCGGCATGGACATGTTGCTTGTGGGAGATTCGCTGGGCATGTGCATCTACGGGTACGAAGGTACGGTTCCCGTCACCATGGACCAGTGCATTGCGCACAGTGAGGCGGTCCGCCGTGCAGCTCCCAATACGTTCATCGTAGGAGATATGCCGTTTTTATCCTACCAGGTCAGTATCGAAGATGCGGTTGCCAATGCCGGCAGATTCTATAAAGAGGCCGGAGTGGATGCCATCAAACTTGAAGGGGGCAAACGGGTATGCCCGCAGATTCAGGCCATTTCCGACGGTGGTATGCTGGTTATCGGCCACATCGGCCTGACCCCCCAGAGTTCGGGACAGCTGGGCGGTTTCAAAGCCCAGGGACTGACAGCGGAATCGGCCGCAGCCCTGATAGAGGATGCCAAAGCCATCCAGGATGCCGGTGCCTTTGCGCTGCTGGTGGAAGCCGTGCCTCCAGAGGTCTGTAAAATCATAACAGATCTTCTTTCCATTCCAGTATACAGCATCGGTGCGGGCGTTCATGCCGACGGTCAGCTTATGATCTGCCACGATGTCCTGGGCATTTTCCAGGCCTTTACCCCCAAGTTTGTTAAACGATATGCCGAGATCGGGGAACAGATTGAATCCGTTTTTAAGGAGTACGTGGAAGATGTCCGTGAAAGCCGGTTTCCTGAGGATAAACATACATACAAGATGCTCAAGGGCGAAGAAGAAAAACTGATCAAGACAATTTAGAATCATATGGCCGGTAAGATTACCGGCCATAACTTTTTTTGGAGAGAGTGGATGAACGAAAAAAAATATGATGTCATTATCATCGGTGCCGGTATTATCGGAAACAGCATTGGATACGAGCTGGCACAAAAAGGGTATAAAACTTTAAACATCGACAAACTGGGTGATTCCGGGGCCGGGTCCACAGCCGGTTCCTGTGCCATCGTAAGATTGTATTACTCTTCACCCGAAGGCGTGGCACTGGCCAGGGAAGGCTATTATTACTGGCTCAACTGGCGGCGCTATCTTAGGGTGACCGATCCTGCCGGCATGGCCTTCTACAAAAACACCGGTGCCTTGGTGTTTAAAACGTCCATGAACAAGTATCTGGAACCGGTGAAATCCGCTCTGGAATCCCTTGGCGTCGGATACTTGGACCTCTCCCCGGATCAAATCAAAGATTATCTGCCTAACCCGGACTTAAGATCCTTTTACCCCCAGTACACCCTCAACGATCCGAATTTCGGAAAAGCTGCCGATGAAAATGTTGCCGGCGCCCTTTTCCTGCCGGAAACCGGTTATGTCAGCGACCCGAAACTTTCCACTCATAATGTGGAAATTGCTGCCCGGGCCGTGGGCGCCGACTTCATGTTCAATACCGAAGTTACCGATGTTCTGGTAGAGAACGGCCGTGCAGCCGGTGTGGAAGTGGCCGGGGGGACGAAAATTTTTGCACCTGTTGTGGTCAATGTTTCCGGACCTCATTCCTATCTGATCAACCGCATGGCCGGGGTTGAAGACAAGATGAAGATAAAAACCCGTGCACTGCGTGTGGAGGTCGCCCATGTGCCCAGCCCTGAAGGGCTTGACTGGGAAAACACGGGCGTTATCACTTCGGATTCGGATATCAGCATCTACACCCGCCCCGAAGTTGGCAACCATTTTCTCATCGGCAGTGAAGAGCCCAAATGCGATCCCCTGGAATACGTGGATCCCGACAATTACAACACCGATTTCACGGATCAGAACAGAACCCAGGCAATGAGAGGGGCCATGCGGCTGCCCGACATGCCCATTCCCAACAAAAATCAAGGGCTGGTCGATCTGTATGATGTGACCGACGACTGGTATCCTATTTACGATAAATCAGATCTTCCCGGGTTTTATCTGGCCATCGGCACCAGCGGCAACCAGTACAAAAACGCGCCAGCGGTGGGGGCATTCATGAGTGAACTGATTCAGTACTGCGAATCCGGTAACGACCACGACAAAACCCCTTTCCAGTACCAAACCAAATATATCAATCACACCCTGGACATTGGATTTTTCAGCCGTAACCGCGAAATCAACCGGAACTCCAGCTTTTCGGTCATCGGGTAACCATTTTAAAACAGGAGAGACAGATGAGTTACAGCAACCCGGAGCGAATTAATTCCTCCGTATCCATGACCATGGTATCGGAGAACCAATTGGACGATGTTTATCAAGCCGCACTGACCGTGCTTGAAAAAACCGGCTTTACCATGACCCATCCCGAAGCCGTAAACCTGTGCAAGAAAGCCGGCTGCAAAATTGAAAAAGATAGGGTCAGGGTTCCCAGGGAGGTCGTCGAGGACTGCCTCGCATCAGCCCCCAAGGGCTTTACAGTCTATGACCGGCTTGGCAATCCGGCCCTGGATCTTCGGGGCCGGAACAGCTACTACGGATGTTCCACCGGCTCTCCCCACACCCTGGATTATAAGACCGGCAAAATACGGCCGACCACATTCAGGGATCTTGAAATCGGTGCCAAAGTCTCCGATGCCCTTCCCAACATCGACTGGGTCATGCCCTTTGGCACCACCCAGGATACCCCGAATCACGCTTCTTTTCTCTACGATTTTGAGGCCTGTGTAAAAAACACCACCCTGCCGGTGATGTTCTTAAGCGACGGCACCGAAGATACGTTGTTTATACAACAGATGGCGGCAGCCTGTGTGGGCGGGAAAGAGTCACTGGAAAAGAAGCCTTTTCTTATGGCCTATCCCGAACCCATCACCCCATTGAATTACCCGGATGAGGTCGTGGGCCGGGCCTTCCTTGCCGCAGACTGGGGCATTCCCCAGTGTCCGGGCACATCACAGATTATCGGTGCCACCAGTCCGGTCACCCTTGCCGGTGCCTGTGTGCTGTGGCTTTCCGAAGCCCTCATGAGCATCACGGTGCTTCAGTTGTACAGACCCGGTTCAAAGGTCTTTTTAAGCGGCAACTTTGGCATGTTTGACATGAAGACCACAGTATCGGCTATTGCCGCCCCTGAAATCTGTATGTGTCTTACCGTTCAGGCCCAGATGGGCCAGCGCCTGGGGCTTCCCACCTGGGGACTGGCCGGAGCCTCCGATTCCATGGGCATTGACGGACAGGCAGGGGCAGAGAGTGCCTTTTCCATCCTCTCCCAGGGACTGGCCGGTCTCAACCTGATTCACGATGTGGGGTATCTGGGAGCCGGCATGATCTGCTCGCCTGAGATGCTGGTCATGGGTGATGAAATCTGCAGCATGACCCGCCATATGCTCAGGGGTATCAATATAAACGCCGACACCCTTGCAACGGAAATCATCGACCAGGTGGGGCCGGGAGGCAATTTTCTCCAGGCGCCCCACACTTTCCGGCACTTTAAAAAGGAATCCTGGTTTCCCACCCTCATGGAGCGTGAATACATTGAAAAATGGGAAGAGAAGGGCAGCCCCAGCACCAAAGACAAGATAAAATCAAAACTGACCGATATCCTGGAAAACCACACGCCTGTCCCGTTGGGGGAACATGAGCGGTCGGAACTTGAACGGCTTCGGGCTGAAGGTGAAGCATTCATGTCAAAAGCGGCCGAATTAAATTAAAGGAAAACGTCTTATGAACGATACATCTATGGAACAAAAAATTCACCGCATCTATGAAACTGCCGTGGAAATCCTGGAAAGGGCCGGGATCCGGCTGCTTCATCCTGAAATTATCGACTTGCTCAACGACAGGGGAATCAGAATTTCAGGCGACACCGCCTACTTCACAGCCACCCAGATCAGGGAATGGTGTGAACGGGCACCGTCCGAGTTTAGCTTTACAGCTCCGAATCCCGCTTTCAGCAAGGTGATCGGCGGAAGCAGAAGCGAATATATCTCTGCCTACGGATGTTCCGCCATCAGCCTTCGGAACGGTTCCCGGCAAGATGCCGTTCTGGACGACTATATTGAAATATCACGGCTGCTTCACACAAGCCCCCTGTTCAATATCAACGGCGGGATACTTGCTCAACCCAACGACATACCGGCCGACTTAAGCCATCTGATCATGATCTATACGGCCATGATGAACTCTGACAAATGTATTCTCGGGGTTCCGGGCAGCCAGAAGGAAATGGAAGAGCTGATGGAACTTGCGGCCATCCGTTTCAACGGGAAAGAAAATTTTGTTAAGGCCCCTTGTCTCCTGACCATGATTTCCACCATCAGTCCGCTCCAGATGGATGACATGGCCCTAAGTTCCATCATGGTGGCGGCCCGTAACAATCAGCCCCTGATTATTTCTCCGGCCCCTGCCGCAGGCACTACAGGCCCCATCGACCTGGCGTCCAACCTGGCACTGGCCACAGCAGAGGCCCTTGCCGGAATTGCCGTGGTCCAGATAATCAATCCCGGAACACCGGTCCTTTTCGGTCTCCAGTGCTACGGCGCGGATATGAAAAGCGGCAATATTGCCATCGGTTCACCCGCCTATGCCCTTCAGGCAAAGTACACGGCCGCCATCGCAGCTTACCTGGGCGTACCGTCCCGGTGCGGGGGGGCCACCAACGACGCCCGGATCGTCTCTCCACAAAGCGGCTATGAGAGCATGCTGTCCATGTTCACCGCCTGCCAGAACAGGGTCAACCTGATTGTACACAGCGCAGGTATCTTGGACAGTTTTGCCGCCTTCTCCTATGATCAGTTTTTTATTGATCTTGAGATCATAGAGATGAGTCGCTACTACCTCAACGACATTGAAGTAAGCGACGACACCCTCAGTTCGGACCTTATCTGTGAAGTGGGCCCCGGCGGCCAGTTTCTAACCGCCATGGACACCATGACCAAATGCCGGTCCCACTCCTGGTCACCTCAAATAGGTGTTCAGGGCATCCTCAAGGCCGGCACCGATCCCATGGAAAAATTTTACGAAAACATTGATGCCCGGCGAAAGGCCATGCTTGATTCCTATACACCGCCTGAAATCCCGGAAGGGATCCGTTCCAAAATGAAAGCGTTTATGCGCCGGAAAGGAGTAGATTCCCGGATTTTGGACAAAATAAACCCCATATCGTCAAATTAAAAAGGAGGAAACAAGGTTAAAATGTCACTAAAAAGCGAAAACAATTTGAAGTTGAGGTACGGTGTAATTGCAATGCCGCTGATCGTATTCGGCGGTATTCTCATCATGGGAATCTTTGATAAGGAAGCCTTTCACAGCAACCTGTGGGGATTTTTCAAATGGCTGATGGTTAACTTCGGATGGGCACTGAGCCTGGGGTGTTTGAGTTTTGTCGTATTTGCCGTTTTCCTAATTCTCCATCCCATTGGAAAAACAAAGCTGGGCGGTAAAGATGCAAAACCGGAATTTACAACCTGGAACTGGTGGGCCATGTCCCTTTGCGCGGGTATGGCCATGGGGATTGTCTTCTGGCCTGCGCCCGAGGCCCTCAAACATTCTCTGGTCCCGGCCCAGGGTATGTTTTTGGAACCCGGAAGCCAGCAGGCGATGCTCTGGGCCATGCGGACAAGCTTTCTCCACTGGACCTTTACCCCTTATGCCATCTATGTGGTATGCGGGGTGCTCATCGCATATGCCCACTATAACCTTAAAAAACCCTTTGCCGTAAGTTCTGCCCTTTATCCCCTTCTGGGAGACCGGGCCTTTGGTAAAACCGCCACCTTTGTGGACGGCCTGACCCTGTTCGCCATTACCGGTGGTGTCGCAGGCTCCCTTGGATACGGCCTGCTGCAGCTGGGTTCGGGTTTGGATTTTCTTTTTGGTATTGAGGCCGGCCCCACCATCTGGACCCTCCTCTGTGTGGCCATCGTGGCCTGCTACACCACCTCCAGTATCACCGGTCTCAATACCGGTATCCGCTGGCTGTCGGACAAAAACGCATGGCTGTTTATTGCCCTGTTGATCTTTGCCTTTATCTTTGGGCCCACAGCCTTCTCCCTGAACATGACAGTTCAGGCCACCGGCGATTTCATAGGCAATTTTCTCCCGGCCATGACCTTCACCGATCCTTTTCCAGGAGGGGATCTCTGGCCCCAATGGTGGGATATGTACTGGTGGGCGGACTGGCTCTCCTTTGCCCCCATCACCGGTATGTTCCTGGCCCGGCTCTGCTATGGCAGAACCATCCGGGAATTCCTTGTGGTCAACATGATCTGTCCGGCCCTTTTTGCGCTGATGTGGTTCGGTGTATTCGGCTCTCTGACCCTCCACACCCATTTCATCGAAGGCCATGATCTCAAGACCTTAATGGACACAAAGGGGTATGAAGTCTTGATGCTCAGGCTCTTTGATTTTCTGCCCCTGGCCGAAGTCATCCGGCCGGTGATGCTGTTCACCATTTTTGTCTCCTTTGTAACCCTTGCGGACTCCATGACCTCTACGGTTTCCATGCTGAGCACCACCGGTTACAGCGAATACAAAAATTCTTCTGTCGAGCCTCCTGTTGGACTCAAACTCTTCTGGGGCATCCTCATGGGGGCGACCGCACTGGTGTTCATGTTCATCGGCGGCCTGGACGGTATCAAAGTGGTCAAGACCATTGCCGGTGTTCCCATTCTGTTTCTGGAAATAGCCATGCTGGTCGGTTTCTGCATGCTTTTGATAAAAGAAAAACGGTAAGGTTTGAAAAAAGTTGTCCCGGGTATTTCACTCAAAATGCCATGAGATATCCGGGCAATGAGCCTGTCGTATAGTTTTGTTTCATCCCCCATGCCCGGCTGTCCTTAACGGCACAGTTCTCGTACCGGGCGGGTCTGAGATTCGGGCCCACCTTGCAAAAACCATGAAGGTGTCAGATTCAATGCAGCAAGTTGCAGCTGTCTATTGAAAAACTTTACCAACAAAGAAGAAGATGCCTTCATGGTTTTTGCAAAGGGTAAAATTTTTAGAAATTTATGCACTGCCGGGAGTCATTCCATAAGTGTTGGCAGCCAAAGGGACAACTGCGGAAATGCGATGATAACCGACAGGGCAATCACATCCATCAGCAAAAACCACCAGACGCCTTTAAAAATGGTCTGCAGGCTTACAAGGTCCCCCACCGCACCTTTAATGACGTAGACATTGAGTCCCACCGGCGGTGTGACCAGGCCGATTTCCAGCAGTTTGACGGCAATAATGCCAAACCAGATCAAGTCCATGCCGGCTTCACGAACCACCGGCAAAATGATCGGCAGGGTCAAAAGCAGCAGCCCGATTGAATCCACAAACATGCCGAGAATGACGTACATGACTGCAATCATCAGGATGATCATCAGTTGGCTTGTGCCCCAGTCGATCATGGTGTTTGCCAGAAAACCCGGAACACCGGCCAGGGCCACAAAACGGGTGAGAAGAACCGTGCCGATCACCACCATGAAGATTCCGGCAGTGCCGCTCAATGTCCGGATCAGGGCCTCCCGGATAATTTGAATCGTCAGCCGGCGGCGTACGGCAGCAATGGCAAAGGCAAGAAAAGCCCCCACAGCACCCGCTTCCGTGGGAGTAAAAATACCGATAAAAATCCCGCTCAAAACGCCGCCGATCAGAACCGGGAGCGGCCAGACTTCACGATAGGTCGACACGATTTCACCAAACGATGGATGCGTCTTTAGGGGGGGGGCAATGGACGGGGTGACTGCGGCACGGCTGATAATCATGCCTATGTAAATCAGCGCTGAAACAATGCCCGGAATAAACCCGGCAATAAATAGTTTTGCAACAGATACCTCTGCAAAATAACCGTATAAAACCAGGAGGATACTGGGCGGGATAAGCGACCCGAGCGTGCCGGATGCGGCAATGACGCCGCTGGCCAGGCCGGGGTCGTATTTGTACTTCATCATTTCAGGTGTGGCGATCCTGGCCATGGCCGAAGAGGTCGCGACACTCGATCCCGAAGCCGACGCAAACAGGGCACAGGCCCCGACACTGGCTACCCCGAGGCCACCCGGTAACCGTGAAAGCGTCAAGCGCATTGAATGGAACAACCCGGACGTCAGACCGGCGGACGATGCCACATATCCCATCAAAAGAAACATAGGCACAGCAGACAGGTTCCAATCACCGACAAAGTTGAACGGCACAGCGGTAATGATCCCCCAGGCCGCTTTCATGTTTAAAATTGCAGCAATTCCGAAAAATGAAACAATGCCGAGTGCAACGCCGATCTGTACCCGCAACGCCATCAAAAAAAGCCCCAGCCCGAGTCCGACAAATCCTATGGTTAAATTGCTCATGATCTCCTCTTTTCCGGCTTGGGAATATCCGTTTCAAGTTCGGGGGTTTCGGGAATTGGATCAAAGGCAGGATCCACCAGGGCTCGAGCAGCGTGGTTGAGTGTCATCAACGATATCAGTGAAAAGCCGACCGGTAAAAGCCATCGGGTCGGCCAGATCGGAACAAGGTTCGTCCCCATCATCACCTCTCCTTTGGCGGTTGAATTAAACGCATCAAGGCAGGTTTGATAAGCCAGCAGTGCGAAAAAGAGGCAGGCCGTCACAGCGGCAAATGCATATATAATCTGCTGGACCCGTTTCGGTAACAACAAAACAAACAGGTCCACATTTATATGTTCATGCCGCCGTTCGACCATGGCCAGCGGAAGGAATACCACTGCAACCATATAATAGAAGGAAACGATCTCAAGATTGTTCTCAATGGGAGCGTTAAACGCGTATTTCAGAACAACGTCACCAACGACCTGGAACATCATGAGCAAAAGGCAGAGCATGGCTAAACCGGCAAGAACGTCGGATGCACGATTTAAAAGCTTTGTCATTGGATCTCCTTTGAGGGGATTAATGGATACCATAGGTTTTTACGTCGATTTTATCGTATATTTCGGCCTTGATAAGAGCGGAAAGCGCAATCTCATCCGAACGGTCGATTCCTTTCAGCAGTTTTTCCCATTTTTTAACCGATGCTTCAAAACGGGAAATCAAATTTTCAGGATCGTCAAGCCGGAACCTTTCTTTGCCGATTTTGATGGCTGCCTCACGGGCAACGGCCTTGTATTCGCTGATGGCGCCGGCAAGATCCGATGCTGGTTCGTGCAGGATGACCCCTTTGGTGACAGCTTCGGTCATGACGGTATCTTCGGCTTTTGAATAGCCGATCATCGTCCGTGCGATGGAAAGGGAGAATGAGTCGAACAGGGTTCTGCGCTGCTGCAGGGAAAGTGATTTCCAGAAATCCTTGTTGATGCCGTACAGGTAACCGGCATAATATATACCGAGTTCGACCATAGACGTATGCTTGGAGACATCCCACAATGAACTGGCTTTAAGCTGTGCAATGGTATTTGAGGCGCAGTCCAGCTGGCCTTTTTCAAGACCGCTGTACATCTCGCTTGAAGGAACGTTCACTGGAACCGCGCCAACATGTTTAGCCCAGTCCGAATGCACGGATCCGGTCATACGCATCTTTTTACCCTTGATATCGGCAAGGGAAATTACCGGCGTTTTGCAGAAGAGTCGGAAGGGAATGGTTGCATACCCGCCGCCGAAAACAATATTGTGCCGGTCCCACTGCTGTTGCAGGTCGGGTTCATTCATGTTCAGGTCCGTAACGGCAAGCATGGCCACATAATTATCCGAGTAACTGATTGCCACCTGGGCAAGTACGTTGTCCAGGGGCAGGTCTGCCGGTGTATAGGTTCCCGCATGGTAGCCGATATCTACGACACCGTCTCTGATACCGGATAGATGCGCTGCAGGCGGCAGCAGGACCGAACCGGTAAAGACTTCTGCTTTCAGATCACCCTTTGAACGGACCTCAAGTTCTTCAGCCCATTCAATATAGGCATATTTAACCAGTGGCACGCTGTCTGGGAGCCAATTGCTTACCCGGAATTTTTTGGGTCCGGCTCCGGCAAAATTGCCAATTGTTGAAAAAAGAGTTGTCAATAAAATAATCATCACGGTTTTCACAGAAAGATTAAAGGACATCTTGTTTGCTCCTTATATAAAGGGGTGTTTGGTGAGGCCCGTTTGAGTAAAGATTTTGATCCAAAGGCCGGGTTTTTTACACCGGATGAATACGTTTGCTCCGGGCTTTTTTTACTTGAGTTTGTTTTTGTGTATGATTCCCTCCTTTATGATCATCGGCATATGGCGGCCCTGTCCGGTCATAGCCGATATGTCGTTTAGCGGATTCGTGTCCATTACGATAAGATCCGCAAATGCACCGGGTTTGATGCATCCGATCAGACCTTCCATTCCAAGAACGGTTGCCGCATCAACCGTTGCGGAACGAATCACTTCGTGGGCAGGCAATACCTGGTGCCTGAGTATAAATTCTTCGGATTGATATTGGTGAGTTTCACCCAGCAGATCCGTTCCAAATCCCATGGGAACACCGGCTCTTTTAAGCGTTTCCAAAGCCGACGGCCCGGACAGTCTCACATCGTCTATTTTGGCCATTGCCTCTTTTGGAAATCCGAGTTCTTTCCCCCTTTTTTTCAGGGACTCGAAAATGATCAGGGTCGGAACAGCCACACCGTTTGCCTGTTGAATCAACGATGCAGCCGCTCCATCGGTCAGGGTTGCATGTTCTATACACCGAACCCCGCATTCGACAGCGCGTTTGATGGATTCCGCCGTATAGAGATGGGCGGCGACATAGGTCTTGGCCATCTTTGCCTCTTCAACCGCGGTTTTCAACTCATCCCGGGAATAGCCGAGAAATTCCACCGGGTCTGTCGGAGAAGCCACACCGCCGTTTCCCATCAATTTTATAAACTGGGCACCGGCCTTTAGCTGTTTTCGCACGGCAAGCCTGAGATTTTCAACACCGTCTACAGCATACCCCAAAGCCCCCAAGCGGTTACCGAACCATTCCGACGGACGGGTATCATACCGTCCCCTGAAATCCGAATGACCCCCTGTCTGGGAAAGGGCCTTCCCGGAGATAACCAGTCGGGGACCTTTAATCAAGCCCAGTTCAACGGCCTGTTGAAGCCCGTAGTCAGCTCCGCCGCAGTCCCTGACGGTCGTAAATCCGCGGCGGATCATGCCACCGAGGATTCCGATGGCTTTCGCCGTTACCAGAGAATCAGAGAACAGGGCGTTTTCGGCAAGGCGGACCGTCGTGGCAACCACATGGACATGACAATCGATAAGGCCGGGTAATAAAAACTTGCCTGTTAAATCAATTTCCAAATCTGCTTTGGTTTTGATGAAACCATCGGATAGATCCCGGATCCGTCCGTCGGCGATTAAAACATCAACGCCGTTCCGGGGCCGGTCGGCTGTTCCGTCGATGATCCGGGCATTTCTGAAAACAATGGATTCGGGAACTCTACTCATGATCATCTCCTTTTTTTCGTTTCGTTATCTCAACCATTTTTTGATTCGCTTCAATTCTTCCTGCAAGGTTGCAGCCGCATCATCCCGGGGCGGATGCAGGGGAAGAAGCGGATCACCACAATCAATTCCCGAGTATTTCAAAGCTGCTTTTAAAGGTCCTGGATTGGCTTCTGCAAAAAGTGCCGCAATAAAAGGCTGGATTTCCATATGCATTTTTTTTGCTTTTGATATATCTCCCCGGCGGAGGGCATGCATCATTTCGCTCCAAAATCCCGGAACCAGATTTGCAGATGCAAGGATTCCCCCTTTTGCGCCCATAATGGTTTCAGCGAAGAAGAGCGATTCTTCGCCGCAAATCACTGGAATTCGATCGCCGATCATGGAAATCAACCGGCTGACCTGGCTCAAATCCGGTGAGCATTCTTTTATGCCGACGACCTGTCCATCCGCCCGGTCCACTATCTCAACCACCGTTTCAGGCCGTATGTTGACCAGGGTTCGATAGGGAATATTATAAAGGAGTATGGGCAGGTCAACTGCATCCATAAACTTGAGATGATATTCCACCAATCCGTTGTGATCTGCAACAACGTAGTAAGGCGTGACCAGCATGACCGCATCCGCTCCCAGCTGTCTTGAACGCTTTCCCATCTCAACGGCATCCTGCAGCCCGGGGGCCAGGATACCGACGACTACGGGAGCCCGGCCAGCTGTTTCTTCTACACAAAATTCTGCCGCTGCTATTCGTTGCTCAGCCGATAAAGCGCCATACTCTCCGGTTCCACCGAGGACGACAAGGCCGTCACTGCCTCCTTCCAGGACATGATCCATTAGCTTCCCCATGGCTTTTTTATTGATTCCGTGATCAGTGACAGGGGTTACAAGTGCCGTATACAGCCCTTCAATTTTCATATCACACTCCTTATTTCATTTGATAAATATCTGGAATACAAGCCTTTTTAGAGTAAGAGGCCTTTGATGTAAAACACTTGCCACTTATGCCGTCAAAAAATCATAATCCAGTACAACCTTTATTGCATCGTCTGCCTGGTTCACAAAAAGATCATAGGCTTTTTGGATCTCATAAAACGGCAGAATATGGCTGATAAGGGGAGATACGTCAATTCGGCCCTGGATGATCATGTCCCGTGCAAGTGAATAATTCGGTATGGGGTCCGGTCCTTCCGATCCGATCAGCGTCAGATTTTTTGTAAGAAGATCCCAGATGGGAAAATCGTTACAAACTTCATAATCCGGCATACCAAACGCCACAAGTGTGCCGTGATTTCGCAAAAGCTCCACACAGCCGTTGAGATCCAGGTCCTGATGTCCCACTGCTTCAAAAACCAGATCTGCCATCTTTCCTCCGGTGATTTCACGGACTTTGGCCTTGGAGGCGGTTTGATTGATGTTGACGGTATGGGTTGCCCGCATCTTTTTTGCTGCATTCAGCCGATAATCTAGTCTGTCCAGGACAATGACGGTTTTTGCCCCCAAATTACTGAGCATGTACGAAATAAGCAGCCCCATGGGGCCTGCCCCAACGACAACGGTGTCCGCATTCAGGATACAGCCTAATTTTTTACATGCCCATATTACCGTCCCAAGGGGCTGTGTCATTAAAATCTCTTCTAAAGGGACCCCGTCACGGGGAAGTGAAATCGCCTGTTTGTCGGAAAAACAGAAATATTCGCACAACCCTGCCTGCCCCGGAGGCATTGCCAGCACCCGGTCTCCCGCTTTAAATCGGGGCGATGTTGACTTTACCACCGTACCCAGGCACTCATGGATCGCCATCCCGGGTTTCAGGGGGTATGCGGGTAAATCTCTCTCTTTGTCTGCCCAGCGATTGGGAATAGAGACATCCGTATTTCTGTGGTCATATGCAAACCACGGTGAATCCGATCCACACAGGCATGCCCTTTCAACTTTTACCTTCAATCCTCCCGACTCGTTGCTTTTGAGTTCAGGCTCCTCGACCTCGACAATTTTTACTTTTCTGGGGGCAACGATCTGTGCAGCTTTCATTTATACTCTCCTTCGGCTGACGGTTCAAATTTTGAGCAAATCATGTCTGTCGAAATCTTGAAATGTTGCTTTAAAATGGCTGTTGCCTCTTCAATTTTTTTTCTTTTACACGATTTGAACAGTTCCGAGTGGTTATACTCCGGATGTCGCTTAAAGTTCATAAGATAGATGGTCAAATTCACGTAACGGGCGACATGATCATGAATCTTTTCGATCAACTGCAACAAATAAGGACGCCCGCATGGTCTGCAGAGCGCGCGGTGGAAGGCAAGATCAAGACAGACTTTTTTGTTGGCATCGGTTTCTTTCGCTTCCAGATGCATCAGCCGCTCCGCCTCTTCATAATCCGTTTGCCGGAGTTTCGGCAGGGACAGGGACAGTGCGCCCGATTCAAGAAAGAACCTGATTTCATAGATTTCTCTCACCTTTTCAGCATCTATGTCTGAAACAAACGCACCCCGATTGGTTCGGTAGATAACATGGCGTTCTTCCGACAGTGCGGAAAAGGCTTCCCGTACCGGAATACTGCTTACGCCCAATGCCTCAGCGATCTTGTCCTGGCGCAACTGCTGGCCGGGTTTCAGCTTACCCTCTATGATTGCCTTTCTGAGAACATCGGTAACATGTGCCTTTAATGTGGTCCTTCTGAACGGCTTGTCTTCCTGAAGAAATGATAAATTCATAGTGTAGATGCCTCTTAAGTAACGGTATAAATTCTAAATTTAGAAAAAATATATTATATATAATTTTAAATATCAACCCTATTGTTAAAATTTTGTTTGTTTTTTTTCGATGTCCGGCTATATTTTTGCTTGGGCAGAAGGTCGTTAGCAGTGACGTCCAGGCTGTCTCGTCAAAAAGGTAACTTCATTCATTAAAGTAACAAGTTGTTATTTAGAAGAGATAAAAAATAATGATATAAAAAGGGCGTTATGAAAAAATTTTTAGTTTTATTCATATTTTTTTTACTATTTGGGTATGATCAACCCGGCTTTGCAGAAGATAAACAATTGGGCACTGTAATGATTTCATTTGATTTCAACAGAGTGACACCGGATTATGCAAACAATCAGTTTGCCGTCTGGATGGAAGATATGAACGGAAATCTGATAAAAACCATTTTTGTGACACAGTTTACAGCCGAAGGCGGATGGGATTACAGAGATGATGCTTTACCCACCTGGACGAAAAAAAGCCGCATCTCCACTTTAAAGAAAAAAGAGGTGGATGCTATTTCCGGGGCAACGCCAAAAGCCCAGCGGCTGGTTTACAAATGGAGAGGGGAAGACGCTGAGAACAGGTTTTTACCTGCAGGCGAATATAGGTATGTTATAGAAGCCAATTACTATTGGGATGCAGTGGTAATGTATAGCGGGACCATTAAAATTGGCGATAAAAGAGACAAAAACAGGGCAGATGCAAGCGATTCAGCAAAGAAATATGATATCATTGAAAATGTAAGTGCTGAGTTTATCCCGCTGAAATAGAATGGAGCCCGTCACTGAAATTCTGAAGAACAGGAAACCGTAACCATATCAAACCGTCCGTTGTTTTTAGAGATCCGTCAAAATAATATTCGGGTTAGGGACCGGGCTGGTGCATCCGGTGCCGGGAGTTCCGGGGCGAAAGTCCGAATCGCTTTTTATAGGCCTTGGCAAAGTGGCTCGGGGAGTCATACCCGACCTGGTAAGCGATCTCCGTTATGGAAAACCCCGTATTCTCGAGTCTGTCACGGGCCTTGTTCAGGCGTTCGGTCCGCAGGTATTTGAATACGGTCATGCCGTACATCTGTTTGAAACACCGGTTGAGCTTTGGAGGCGACATGCCGGCCTTCTGGGAGAGTTCCCCCAAAGAGACAGGCGTTTCCATATTGCGGACCAGGAAATCCTTTGCCTGTTCCGTCTGTCGTTTGTCCACAGGGTGGAGCCGTTCGTTTGAATCGGCACGTGATTCAATCGCTGACATCTGTTCCAGTTGATAGGCCAGCAGCCCAAGGGCCCGGCTTTCAAAGAAGATTTTCCGGGCAATGCCGCGGCCCGGGTAAGTTAAAATCCGTTGAATAACAGACCGCATCTCCGGGGTGATGGGGCCGACATATTGATACAGCGTCTTAGCCTTCCGTTCAAAAACCGCCCTCAGTTCCGGTGACATTCCGTCTTTAAAGTAAGAGAAAAACAATTTCGGAGATATGGACGTTCCCACGTGACGCAGGGATGTTCCGGCCCGCACCGTGCAGGTCGAAGCGGATCCGTTTGAACAGATGATGCCCTGGCGTTCGCCTGTCTGCTCGAATAAAGCGGGATATCCGTCAATCCGCAAATGGTAGTCGCCGGAAAGAATAAAACTGCTTTGAACCTGTGAAGGCAGTTTGTGGGGCGGAAAAAATACCTCCTGTTTAAAGCGGCAATCTGAAATCCAGATTTCAAATCCCGGGCGGATTTCAATCCTGTGGAAGGATCCCTTGCCGATTGTGTCCGGAAGTGTCCAGCTGGTTTCATTGGGCTCCGGGTTGGAAGGCATTATGGGGTGGCCTGACGCACACATCATGCCCCGGCGATATTCGTACTGCATTTGAACGGGTTCTTTCATTGTATGACCTCGACTTATTAGTTGCACCTAACTTGATTACCTCAAGGCTGACATAATGTCAACCTGTTTACCCCGGAATTCAGCCTGGGAACATTTTTTCCTCAATGACCAGTTTTTGTTTTTCCGGTGATAGTATCTGTCCGGATCCGGTGATATTTAAAAATTGAAGGTGCCGGGAAAATTTTAAATCGAACAATAAAACTAACCAATAGCGTTGGTTTTTAAATTTTTGGGGGAGTGTCGGATGAAAGATCGATTCTATTTTCAGTTTAATAATAAGAAATTGGCTTACAATATATATGGCAAATCCGACGGATTCCCGTTATTGCTGCATCACGGGCTCGTTGGGAGCAGTGATTTGTCTGAAGAGTGGCGTGAAAAGGCAGATAAGGCAGGTGTAAAAATTATCTTACCCGAGCGGCCGGGGTATGGACAATCCGATATGATCGATTTGAAAGACATATTATCGTGGGCAGGCATTGCCGGGCAGCTTTTGGAAAGCCTGGCGGTAAAAAGATTTGCTGTGGCGGGCGTCTCGGCCGGTGCACCATACGCATACACCCTGGCCAATCAATATCCGGAAAAGGTCGTTGGCGTATGGATAATAAGCGGCGTCCCCCTTGTGACAGACGAGCGCATTTTATCCCTTTACCCGGAAGAGCATCAAAAGATTTATAATCATTACAAAACCGCTTCAGTGGAAACCATTGCCGAGGAATACAAAAAACGATTGGTTTCAGGCAAAGAAAAATTCAACCAGGCGTCAAATCTCCATAAAGCCATGCGTCTTGGTATTGAGGCGAATTTAAAAAACGGATGCCTGGGAATCGCCTCTGAAATAAAAAGGCAGGTGAAAAACTGGGGGTTTGATCCAACAAAGCTGACAACTAAAATCAATTTATGGCATTCCATGGAGGACACCGAAGTGCCTTATCCTGCCGTGAACAGAATGGTTGAAAAAATGAATTTAGCAAAGCTCCATATCCAAAAAGAACCATCGCATTTCGCCAGTGAACAGACGATTTCCGAACTGTTTGATAGCATCCAGCAGACCATTTTACCCTAAAAAAACGCGCCCGGGGATTCGGGATGCTGGTTTTCGCACCCATAGGGTTCCGGTGATATCTGTTTCGATATCAACCCGTTAATACGGGGCCGAAACGGGAAGCTTTTCCGCTTTTTACGGCCGGAGTCGTTTTTTTCTCAATGACCAGTTTTTGTTTTTCCGGCGATAGTATCCTGTCAAATCAGGTGGTATTAACATACCAGTTATGAAGAATACCCCCGGTCCGGCATCATCACCCGTACCGGGATCAAGATTTAAGGAGACATCTATGAAGCACAGGCCAATAACCAAACCCCTGTTTTTGATTTTAGCCCTAACCCTGATAGCCGGGAGTCCGGGAAATTTTGTCCGGGCGGAATCCCAAGAGACCCGGGACCGGCAGGTAACGGGGTCAACAGACCCCTCCCTTCGGGTTGAAGAAATCGTGGTCACCGCCCGGAAACGTCCCGAAAACCTTCAGGAGGTACCGGTGGCCATCACCACCATAACGGCCAATGATATTATTGACACCGGTCTTGAGGGCATGGACAAAATCATGATGATGACCCCGGGGCTCAACGGGATGCAATCGCCCCAGGCCGTTTCCAGCGCCTTTAACATCCGCGGGGTCGGCACCCTGGGTGGAGCCAGCGGGTTTGAAGACGGATCCATCAGCGCCTATATGGACGGGGTTCCCATCCCCATCGGGCAACTGGACAGCCACATGCTTGACATTGAACAGGTTGAGGTTTTGCGCGGCCCCCAGGGCACCCTTTACGGTAAAACCGCCCAGGGGGGCGCCATCAATATTACCTCCGCCCCTCCCGAAGATACCTTTAACGCCCGCCTGGGGGGCACCCTGGGAACACTGGGCAAGCGGGGGATTGAGGCCATGATCACGGGCCCCATGGTCAGGGACCGGATCAACGGCCGGCTTTTTCTGGATGCCCAGACCCGCGAGGGGGATATTATCAATACGGCCACGGGCGAACCGCTGGGGGATGTGTCCCGTTTCTACGGTCGCGGTTCTGTAGATGCGGCCTGGTCAGACCGGTTCTCCACCCGTCTGAATATCAGTTACGATGATTTGGACAATGAGGATAACGTCTTTGTGGGCATAAACGATGTCAACCGGGTGAATACGACAGCGTCCCTGTTTGAGCAACGGGAGACCGCCTCCCTGGGACTGGTCAACAATATCCGGCTGACAGATGACCTGGACCTCCACCTGGTGACCGGGACCAACCGGATTGACGTGCATACCCGCACCCTTCAGCCCGGACTGGGCAACATTCCCGAAGTCATAGACACAGAGACCCATCTGAACCAGGAAATCCGGTTTAACGGCAGGTCTGAAAAGATGGACTGGACCGCCGGCCTGTTCGGGTCCTATTTTAAACGGGACATCAGCCATACCCTCAACGGCAGTGACAACTTCGGGCAGCCCCTTGTATTTGATGACAAGGGCGATCAGACTGCCACCACCTTGGCCGTGTTCGGTGAAAGCACCTATGCCCTGACCCAAACCCTTAAAGCCACCGGGGGTTTGCGCCTGAACCGCGATAAGCGGACCGTTGACGAAACCGTGATCAACCAGGGCGTGTTTCCCTTTTACCAGCCGTTCACCCACCGGATGGATGAAGAAAAAACCTTTGAAAACTGGAGCGGCCGGGCCATGCTGGCCTATATCCCCAGCACCAGCCATACGTTTTACGGTTCCGTCAGCAGGGGCTATAAACCCGGGGGGTATCAATTTTACCACAACGCCGCCATGGTCGCCGGGCCGATGCCCACACCGGACTTTGACGAAAGCACCTCCGTATCCTATGAGATCGGATACAAAGGCCTCTTTTTTGACCGACGTGTCAGCTTTGATGCCGCAGCATTCTTCACCACCACCGAAGGAGAGCATATCCTGGGATTTGATCCCACCAATGCCCAGAGTATTTTTTTCAATGTGGACAGTGAATCCTACGGTCTTGAGATGTCGACCCGGGCCAGGATCACCCGTTCATTCACCCTGGGCGGCAGCCTGGCCCTGACCCGGGCCGTTATAACGCAAGACCAGGTCCTCTTTCCGGAGATACCCGGTTTGCTGCCGGAGACCGTTATCCGGGACGGAGATGATCTGCCCAACGTGCCGGATTATGCCCTGCACCTGTTCGGTCTCTACCGACGTCCCCTGTCCTTATTGGACAGAGATGTCAGCGGATTTGTCCGGGCGGATTATTCCTGGAAAAGCAAACTCTGGTTCGATGCCACCCAAAATGTGGAAAATGACGCACACGGGGTGCTGAACCTGCGTATGGGCCTGGAGGACGAAACATTCAGTCTCATTGCCTATGTCGACAACCTGACGGACGAATCCTACTTTCTTTCCGGAATCGGTCTCGGAGACCTGGCGGTTGTCCGGCCGTCACGGGAGCGGGAAATCGGTGTAAAGCTCACCCTGTTTTTTTAAGTACCCATGAAAGAATCCTCCATTTATAAGGTTCTTCTGCTTCTGGCACGCCAGCGGGCCATGCTGCTGTCTGCGGCCCTTTTGGCTATTGTGCTGGGGACGTTTCTTAAACTGGCGCCTTTGGCGGCCATCTATTTTCTGACCCTGGAAATCATGTCGAAAGAGCCGTCTGGCCAGGCCGTCCGGAACATTGTCCTCTGGACGCTTTTAGCCGTGGTGCTGCGGTGGGTATTGGTGGCCGGCGGAAACGCCCTTGCCCATATGGCGGCCTACGGTCTTCTGTATGATTTGAGAATCGACATCGCCCGCCGCCTGACCCGGCTTCCCCTGGGATATGTGTTAAACCAGGACTCAGGGGCCTTAAAACGGGTGCTCCAGGAAGAGATTGAACGGTTGGAAATGTTCCTGGGGCATATGCTTCCGGATGCAGCCTCGGCCCTGGCCATGATCCTGGGTGGCGGGATCCTTCTTTTTGCCGCAGACCCGGTACTTGCCCTGGCCGCTTTTGCCCCCCTGCCGGTGGCCCTGGGGTTTCAGGCCATTCTCTGGCGGGGTTCGGGGCCGGTCATGACAGCCTATGGGGAGGCGGCCGGGCAGATGAATGCCAACATTGTTGAATTCATCCGCGCCATGCCGGTGATCAAAACCTTTGGCCAACGGGGAACCGCCATCAAAAATCTGTCTGCCTCCATCCAGTCCTTCCAGGATCTTGTGGCGGATTTTTCCTATAAATTTGTGCCGGCATGGATGGGATTTGTGACGGTGATCGGCTCCGGCCTGCTCTTTATTCTGCCGGTGGGGGGCTGGCGTGTCATGGGCGGGCATACAGACCCGGCCACCCTGGTCCTGTTTATGCTGGTGGGTGTCGGTCTGATGCAGCATCTAGTGGAAATTATGGCCTTTGGCAACCAGATGCGGGGCCTGATGGCAAGCCTGGAGCGTATCCGGGGGGTGATGACCGCACCGGTACTTGAAACCCCTGAAAAGGGTCCGGTTCCCGACACCTTTGACCTGGCGTTTGATAACGTGAGTTTTGCCTATGAAAAGGAATCCCTGGTTATAAAAGACCTGAGCCTGGTCTGCCGGGCCGGGCAGACCACGGCGGTTGTGGGTCCCAGCGGGGCGGGTAAAACCACCCTTGCCCAGCTTGCCAACCGGTTCTGGGACCCTGCCGCAGGAACGGTTGTCATCGGCGGGATTCCCCTCTCCCGTATGGATGACACGACCCTGGGCCGGATGACATCCAGTGTATTCCAGGATGTCTTTCTCTTCCGGGATACGGTGAAGGGAAACATTCGGGCCGGTCGCCCGTCCGCAACCCAAGATCAGGTGAAGGCCGCAGCAAAAGCGGCACAGATCCACGATGAGATTCTCAGTCTCCCGGATGGATACGATACCTTGCTCGGAGAAAGAGGGGCAAGGCTGTCCGGCGGTCAGAAACAGCGTCTTTCCATTGCCCGGGCCCTGTTAAAAGACACCCCGGTGATCATCCTGGACGAGGCCACCGCCTATGCAGATCCCCTGAATGAACACCGGATCCAACAGGCGGTTCAACAATTGTGCAAGGGGCGGACCGTTTTGATCATCGCCCATCGGTTGTCATCCATCCGCAACGCAGACAAGATCGCCGTGATTGAAAAGGGGCGGATCGTGGACCAGGGAAACCATCCGGTGCTGCTCAAGCGCTGCCCCCTGTACCAACGGCTCTGGTCTGCCTGGGAAACCGCCCAGGGGGTTGAACCCGCACCCCATGTAAAGGAGGAATCTGACCCATGATCCTGAAAGAGATTTTCGGACTGGCCAAGGGCTACCATGCCCGGCGCATGAAGCTGGGTATCTGGTACAAGATCCTGGAAATGTTCTGTGCGGCCGTTCCTTACGGCGTAATTTATCTGGCCATGCAAATGGTTTTTGATCCGGGCCCCCTGGGCCATACAGATATAGACTATTCAAAAATTCTCATGCTCACCGGTGTCACAGGAGCGGCCCTGGCCGGTCAGTTCTGTTTTGGCGTTTTGGGATCACGGGCCGCCTTTGTGAGCGGTTACGGCATGTTCTGTGACTTTCGCATGGATCTGCTGACCCATATGAGCCGGCTGCCCCTGGGTTTTTTCCAGGACAAACAGGTCGGAGCCATGACCGCCACCATTTCCGAAAATGTCAAAATGGTCGAGGATATTTTCACCAAGGTACTGGCAGAAATGGTGGCCGCCTTTACCCTGCCCGCATTTATCGGCCTGATCCTGCTGGTGGTGGACTGGCGCATGGGGCTTGCAGCCATTTTATCCGTACCCCTTGCCATGGGGGTCCTCAAGGTATCTCAAACCTATTTCACCACCCTCTCCCGGGACCGGATCAGGTCGCAGGAAACGGCTTCGGGATTGCTGCTGGAGTATATTGACGGTATCCGGGTCATCCGGAACTTCGGTCTGTCCGGTGACAAATTCTTTGCCCTGAAACAGGGGCTTACGGAACAGCGGCGGCTGTCCGTTAAACTGGAAGTTCTGGGCAGTATGGCCATCATGTGTTTTGCCGTGATCCTGGAGCTCGGGTTTATCTCGCTTTTGGCCGTGGGCGCCTATGCCATGCTCGGCGGAGAGATCTCCGGGGCAACCTATGTGATGGGCATGGTCTTGTCCCAGAAATTTTTCGCACCCATCGCCCGGGCGGTTTTCCTGCTGGTGGACATAAAGTACCTGGGTCTGGCCATGGAAAACATCAAAAAGGTCATGGCCCAGCCCCAATTGCCTGAGCCCGATGTCTCTGCCCTGCCGGGATCCGCGGATGTCACCCTGGATAAGGTCACGTTCCGCTATGGCAAAGAAGAGACCCCGGCACTCGACCAGGTGTCGATGCGGTTGAAAGCAGGGCAGACCACGGCCCTGGTGGGACCCTCCGGGGCCGGTAAAACCACGTTAGCCCACCTGATCGCCCGTTTTCACGATGTCACTGGCGGCCGTATCCGTATCGGGGACATCGACATCCGTGATATTTCCTTTGAAGATCTGATGGAGCGGGTGTCCATGGTCCTTCAGGATGTTTATCTGTTCAACGATACCGTGGCCGCCAATATCCGTCTCGGCGATCCGGATGCAACGGATGAGGCTGTTATTGAAGCGGCCCGCCATGCCCGTTGCCATGACTTTATTCTGTCGCTTCCCCAGGGATACCAGACCCGGGTGGGTGAAGGCGGGGCAAGGTTATCCGGGGGACAGAAACAACGGCTCTCCATTGCCAGGGCCCTGTTAAAGGATGCGCCCATCATCCTGCTGGATGAGTCCACGGCTGCCATTGATCCGGAAAACGAGGCAGACTTCCGCAAGGCACTGGCAAAACTGTCCAGGGGCAAGACGGTTTTGATCATCGCCCACCGTTTGAATACCATCAGCACATCCGACGCCATTGTGGTCATGGACAAGGGAAAGGTGGTCCAGACCGGCACCCATGCATCGCTTCTGAAAACCCAGGGCATGTACCGCACACTCTGGCAAACCCATTGCCAGGGGCTGCCGGCGGACCCGCCGCCCTATACCATTCCCTGATAAAGGCGGTCCCATGTCCAGGTCCCTGTCCGGCACCTTTGAAGGCTCTAAAACCCTTGTCACCCTGTCGGTTCCGATTATT
>JANQML010000078.1 GCA_028280105.1 Desulfobacula sp.
ACCGATGAGGAACAGGCCCTGTTTGAAAAGAAACAGGCGTATTTTCACTCCATGGAATGGATTGACAAGGTCAAGCCCAGATACCAGAGACGGGAGGCGGTCCAGTCTTCTTACAAGGCGGACGCCGGCATGGTGCGGTTCACTCTGGTGGTAAACCTCTCCTCCAGGCGGTTGAAAGATATCTATATCACCGGTGATTTTCTCTCCTTTCCCGGCAGGGCCCTATATGATCTGGAAACAAAGCTGCGGGGGATGAAACTGGATCAAGACGATTTATTGGGTGTCATCAACCGGGAATTTGAACAGGGGCGTATCACCATTCCGGGAATGACTGCGGATGAATTTACCCAGCCCCTGCTCCAGGCCCTTGAAAAAGTAAAAATAACGGATTTCGGCATTGATCTGGAACATGCCAATATGATCTCCGTGGCCAATGGATCCTTTGAGGAGATTATGAAAAAGGATCCGTCTGTCCTCTTATTGCCGTATTGTGCCAAACAGACCGAATGTGATTTAAGATATAAAAAGGGGTGTACCACCTGCGGACTCAATGAATGCACCATCGGTACGGCCTGGCAGATGGGACGGGGTAAAAAAATGAAGGTGCTCACCGTTGTCAATTATGAAGACCTGTGGGAAGAGATAATGAAAATGAAGGCAAAGGGAACCCAGGCCTATATCGGTTGCTGTTGCACGCCTTTTTACGCCAAGCATGCGGATGCCTTTAGGCGGGCTGAACTGCCCGGCATCCTTTTGGATATCGACAACACCACCTGTTATGATCTGGATCAGGCAAAAGAAGCGTATAGCGGGACATTTGAAAGTCAGACCGAGCTGGATCTGGATCTGCTGGAAACCGTACTTGCGGCAGGTGAAAGAATAAATAAAAAAGACCGTGTGTAGAATGAACCGGCAGCAGATGAATCCCCTGCAATGTGATGTGCTGGTGGTCGGGGGCGGTCCGGCCGGTGGTGCTGCCGCGCGAAAGGCAGCCGAGCTGGGGGCCGATGTGCTGCTGGTTGAACGCAAATCCGTGATTGGAGAACCGGTCCAATGTGCGGAATTTATTCCTGCCATGTTAAAAGGGACCGTGAATGTAAAACAAAAATATGTGGCCCAGAAGATTGCGGGAATGAAAACCGTTTGCCAGGGAGAGAAAGAGACCATCACCCGGGCCCCCGGATTCATCATCCACAGACAGGTCTTTGATCAGGCCCTTGTCCGGGATGCCCAGGATCAGGGCGCCCGGGTGATGACCCGCACACGGGTGATAAAACGCCGGGAATCCGGAGAGATCCTTTTAAAAGAAAAAAACGGTCAAACAATGATGGTGCGCCCCCGGATTATTATCGGTGCGGACGGACCGCATTCCACAGTGGGAAAATGGGCCGGTGCGGTGAACAGGCATCTGCTGCCCGGTGTCCAGATCACCATTGAACTGGTCAAGCCCCTGGATCATACCCATGTCTATTTCAGGCCGGATATTTATGCCGGTTATGGCTGGCTTTTTCCTAAAAACAACCATGCCAATGTGGGGCTCGGCCTCAAACCGGAAGGGAATTCAAACGGATCCATCCGGGATATTCTGGACCGGTTTGTGACGGCGTTGAAAAATTCAGGGAAAATTAAAGGCACCCCAAAGGGGTATGCAGCCGGCTGGATTCCGGCTGAACCGGTCCGAAAGACGGTATACGGTCCCATCGCCCTTGTGGGGGACGCGGCCGGACACACCCACCCCATCACCGGCGCAGGCATTTTTGCTGCAGTGGTCGGGGGGGAGATGGCAGGCAAGTGGGCAGCCCGGTCTGTAAAAGAAAATGATACATCTCTGTTGAACCGGTATGACCATGAATGGCGGGATCTCATGGCAGATACACTGAACCGTGCCCATCAACGCCGTCTTCACATGGAGGCCCGGTGGGAAGATTTCAGCACCACCGTAAGAAAATGCTGGGTGGCCTATAGAGAGTACTATGAATAGACTGGAAGACCGGCTGGTTAAAGCCAGAAATCTTTCCTGGAAACACCTGGGTAAAAAAATAACATTTTATCTGCCGGGTATGTTCAATCTGAACGGTCACAGGGGTAAATACCCGGCAGTCTCCATCACAGGAGACGAGTGCGCGCTTCAGTGCGATCATTGCCAGGGAAAAATTCTCTCCGGCATGGTGGCGGCGACCGCACCGGAAACCCTGGTGGACAGATGCCGGAAATTATCTGAAAAAGGCCATCTCGGGGTTTTGCTGTCCGGCGGCTGCCAGGATGACGGCTCCATGCCGTGGTCCCGGTTTTTAACGGCCATAGAAACCATTAAAAAAACCACCCCTCTCTTTGTCTCGGTTCACTGCGGTCTGGTGGATGAAACAGCGGCCCGGGAACTGAAACAGGCCGGAGCGGATCAGGCATTGATCGATGTGATTGGCGAGGATAAAAGCTTTCAGCGGGTTTATCATGTTCCCTTTGGGGTGGACCGGATTGTTTCCGCTATGGAGGCATTGGCCGGGGCAGGCATCCCCATGGTTCCGCATATTGTCTGCGGCATTGATTACGGGAATATAAAAGGGGAATACAAGGCCCTTGAAATGGTCGCCGGTTTTGAGATTGCTCAACTGGTCATTGTGGCCCTGATGCGGATTCCCGGGACCCCCATGGAAAATGTTGCCTCTCCGGATACAGAGGCGGTTGCCGATATCATTGCCAGGGCACGGATATTAATGCCGGATACAATAATCAGTCTGGGATGTGCCCGCCAGAGGGGGAACAGCCGTCTGGAAGAGCTGGCCATTGACGCCGGTATTAACCGAATGGCGCTGCCGTCGGAAGAGGCCGTATCCCGGGCCGTCTCACTGGGTCTGGAAATTACCTATCAACCCACATGTTGTTCGGTATCACCCCGGTTTCCAACCGATACCTGGCATAACGAATAAAGATCGGGATATACGGATTTCTATATTTTCAAAGGCCTGGAATGGTCTTAAAGGAGAAACGAAAAAGGCTATGGAAGACAATGAAAAAAAAGAGAGCCCAAAATATTTGAGAATGAGTCTGGCCGCTGCCATGACATTGGGATTTAAAAAGGGGCTGTTCCATCGGGATGCCAAGCTTTACTGCATCAATCTATTGCTCAACTATAACAGCGGGTGTGCCGCCAGGTGTGCCTATTGCGGTCTGTCAAACAAACGGGACGGGGCATATGAAGAAAAGAGTTTTATCCGGGTGACCTGGCCCAATTTCCCCTTGAGCGAGATCATCGAGCGGATCTCAACCCGCCGGGAAAAAGTCAAACGGATCTGTATATCAATGATTACCAACAAACGGTGCATATCCGATACCCGGGAGATCTGCGCCGAACTGAGAAAGAGTTTTGATATTCCGGTCTCCTTACTGGTCTCTCCCACCATTATCACCCGGGATGACCTCGTAACCTTTAAATCGGCAGGTGCGGACAAGATCGGTGTGGCCGTCGACCTTGCCACGCCTGAACTCTTTGAAAAATTCCGGGGAAACGGGGTGAACGGCCCTCATAAATGGGATCGTTATCTGGAATGCCTGGAAGATGCACTGGAGATCTTCGGGCACAGAAATTCAGGCACCCACCTGGTGACCGGTATGGGAGAGACGGAAAAAGAGATGGTGGATATCATCCAGAACGTCCAGGATATGGGCGGGTGGACCCATCTGTTCTCTTATTTTCCGGAAGGGGAGGCCCACCAGATGGGGGATCACCCCATGCCGGATATGGATCATTACCGGCGGATCCAGCTGGCCCGGTATCTGATCGATGAGAATATTTCCCATGCCCGGCAATTTTCATATGATGACAATGATCGTATTGTGGATTTTGGCATCCGCACCCAGCGGCTGGATGCCGTCATTGACAGCGGAGAACCCTTTCGAACCAGCGGGTGTGAAGGATATGACGGTGAGGTGGCCTGCAACCGGCCCTATGCCAATTCCCGGCCGGGTCCGGGGATACGGAACTTTCCCTTTCCGCCCGAACCCGGAGATGTCGAACGGATTCGGCACCAGATGGGAGTTTTGGGGTATGAATTTATTGACGCAGATGATGAATAAAGGGTTGTCAAAGCGGATTTATTAGAATCCGCAAGTGATGATTGAAAAAATGCCTTCCAAAATCTCTGCCGGTTTTGGAAGGCATTTTTAGTTTAATCAGGTGGTTGTTTACACTTTAAATTTGCCCACGAGTTCATCCAGGCTGCGGGCCAGGCTGCTCAAATCTTCGGCACTTATCTTTACCTGACCCGAACTCCGGCTGATCTCATTGGCTGACTGGTTGACAGCGGCAATCTCTTTTGAGATACCTTCCGCAGCAGCAGAGGTTTGATTGATGTGCCCGGTGACCTGTGAGATGCCTTCTGCCGTATGGTTGATATTGTTTACGATTTCATTCGTGCTGGCAGACTGTTCTTCAACGGCAGCGGAAATGACGGTCACGATATCGTTGATGCCGACAATCACCTTTGATATTTCATCTATACTTGACGCCGTGGATGATGTGGAGTTTTGGACATCGTTGATCTGCTGCTGAATATCCAGGGTGGCCCGTGCTGTTTGACGGGCAAGTTCTTTAATTTCATCTGCCACAACGGCAAACCCTTTCCCGGCTTTGCCGGCCCGGGCCGCCTCAATGGTCGCGTTTAAAGCCAGCAGGTTTGTCTGTTCCGATATCTCCGTGATGGTCTCTGTAATTTTATCTATTTTCTGGGCAGCCTGGCCCAGATCCAGCACCTGATCCGAAGCCTGGTGAATCCGCCGCACCGCATCCTCTGTAACATCATGGGCATTGGTGGTATTCTTTCCGATCTCAGAAATCGTCGTGGTCATTTCAGTCGCGGCTTTGGCAACGGTTTCGGTATTGGTGGAGGTTTGCGCCATGGCTGCGGCAACCGAATTCATGTTCGTGCTCATCTCTTCAGTGGCCGATGCAACCTTATCGGATTGGGCTGACGTGTGATCCGAGCTGGTGGTCATGTCAACGGAGATATCTGCCAGCTGCTGCGAAGAGTCCGACAGGGTGTTGATTCCTGTAATGACCTGTTTGATCATGGACTGCAGTTTTTTCATAAAGGCGTTGAACTGAATGGCCAGATCGGCTATCTCATCTCTGCCTCTGACTGTCAACCGCATGGTCAGATCCCCTTCTCCCTGGGCAAGTTTATCCAGGCCGTTTACAACCACCTGAATAGGCCGGGTAATGGAGTTAGAGATGATAAAGGCAATGACCCCGATGATCAGGATACCCAGCACACCGACGACGGTGTTGGTAATTTTCAGGGTTTGAATGGCCTCAAATGCTTCTTTTTTTCCGATTTCCGTTATCAACGCCCATTTCAGGCCATGGATGTCTATAGGGGTGTACGCTGACAAGACCTCTTCCCCGGCATAACTTGTTGTTATCTTTTTCCCGGATTCTCCGTTCAATGCGCGTTTTACCGCACCTGTCGGGATTTTTGACGTAGTCGGATTGCTCAAACAGGCCTTGGCTGAAAAATTTTCTGAGTCAATGGCATCGGACCGCATCAGGTGATCACTTCCCACCAGATAGGTTTCTCCCGATTTCCCCATGCCGTCCCTCTGGGTCATGATTTGATTTAAAGGGGATAACGGCAACTGAAATACGGCAGCCCCGATAAAGGTGTCATCGTCAAACACCGGCGCGGCGATAAAACTGACTGGCTCGTTAAAGGCTGGTTCGTGCAGAGAGTAATCCCGAATGATGATCTGGCCGGGTTTGGGGGCTGCTGCAATTGTCTGGAATATCTTTGCCAGACAGGTTTCGTTAAAAAAACCGTCTGTTAAACGAGTGCCGAATTCGGCCCGTTTTGAAACCGAGTAGACAACGGTTCCGTTTTCGGCCTCCACAAGGATAATATCCGTGAATCCGAATTTTTCCATAAAGTTTTTAAAGGTCGGGTGATAGAGCAGGTGTACATCCCGGGTATATGAGGAGAGATCCCTGGCTTCCAGCATTTCCGCTTTTTTATTTACCTCATTATCATTAAAGGCAATATAGTAATATTGTATGGCAGCCCCCTCTTCACTCAGGGAGTCGACAAGGGCGTTCCCATCAAACATCTTTTCCCGGGAGTGCAGGGCAAATTCCGTTTTAAAATCCGTTTCATAATATTGGCGCAATTTAATTTTCATTTGCGGCAGGTTTGATTCATCAATATTATTTTCAAAGGTAAATTCAGACAGATTGTCTTTGAATCTGAAGATCGCATCCGAGGTCAGTTTGTTGGCGGCAAACGTAATCATCTGGTTTTCCATGTTTGCAAAATAGGTCCGGATCTGTTCTTTTTTAATCTCCCTGACCGCTTCCAGTTGATTGAATGCCTGTTTTTTCAATGCGGTTTCCGCCTTTGTCACGGAAAAAAGACCAATGATGGCAAATGGA
The DNA here is from genome assembly GCA_028280105.1 of Desulfobacula sp. Classification (GTDB taxonomy): domain Bacteria; phylum Desulfobacterota; class Desulfobacteria; order Desulfobacterales; family Desulfobacteraceae; genus Desulfobacula. The sequence goes on from JANQML010000078.1 coordinate 6,419, forward strand.
ACAATACCCACTAAAAGAAATGCAATAATTAACCGGGTACCCAATTTCAAATTTTTAAACATGGATCAGTCTCCTTAAAAGTATCGCCAGTCCTGCACAAGTCATGTCAATAGATCATTTTTTATTTTCCTTGAAAAACAATTTTACATATTCAATGTGGCTCTGCATCGATTTAAAGGCGTTATCCGGATCTCTGCCGATGATTGCCTCCATGATCTCTTTATGATGTCCCAGAATGATATCGATGTTCTCCGGATCTTCATACAAAAACTGCAGACTCTCCATGATCCCGTGAGAAAGGTAATCATAAAACGTTTTCATCACCTGTATATGAAGCGGATTTTTGGTGGCATAGGCGATAGCCATGTGGAATGAGATATCGGCACTGGAACCCAGGCCGCCTGCGGTTACTTTTTTTTCCATCTCGTGAAAGCTTTGGCGCATGGCAGTTATATCCGATGTGTCGGCCCGTTTGGCCGCAAGGGAGGCTGCGATGCACTCCAGACCCATTCTGACCTCCAAAAGATCATATATACTGGCATTTGGATTGGACATGGCAGCTGCGAACGGGTTTCCTTTTTTGGGATCCGGTTTGGCAACAAAGGTCCCTTTGCCCTGTTTATGTTCAACCAGATGCATGGTGACCAGCCGACTAATGGCATTTCGAATGGTGGTCCGGCTGACGTTCATGGATGTTGCCATCTCTCTTTCAGGCATGAGCTGGTCTCCCGGCTTGAGCCGCCCGCGAAATATCAACTCTTTTAATTGTTCAAATACCTGATCAGATATCTTTTGCTGACGAACGGGTTTTAATAGCGTCATCCGATTCTATCCTCATATTCTGTATACGGTTGTTTCGGTTTGCAGTCTTCTTTGAATCCATCCTGTTTAAGATTGCTGATTGTAAATCAAAAAAGTCTTTTTACGAGAAAAAGAGATCCTGTTTCAATTCGGGCATGGAGAGTAAAAATATCCGGATAAATAGGTCATACCAATGAATCAGGATTTGTCGTTCCAAAAATGGGAAAATTGTAATTCCCGATAGTATTTTTTTAAAAACAGTTTGAAAAAAAAATGTAACATATAGTAATTATGGGGATTAGCAGAATACGATTTAGAATGCAACAGAAAAATATTTTTTTCGCTTGACAATTGGAAACCGATTTAATTATGGTGGTCGTACCAATTTTAGAACAGGCCGATTGGTATGGTGCGCTTAAAGGTGTCTGATAAGTTTAACATATCGATTATAGGCAAAAGCAAGTAAAAACAGTCCCAATGATCAATTTATGTTAGCTTAAGTTTTTATTAATTTCTTTGAGGAGGGAAAATCAATGTTCAAAAAAACCTTGGCAAAAATTTTGGTTAGCATGACAGCGCTTCTTTTCATCCTGTCACTGAGTCCGGCTCAGGCAGAAGCAAAAGAAAAGAAAATTATGTTGAAGGTCCCTGTCTGCTTTGCGACAGTGCTTCCGGGACTGGGTACCACAGCGCCTTGGATTGCAGAAAGAATCGAGACCGCATCCAATGGTACGATCAGAATGAAAGTATACGAACCCGGAAAACTGGTTGCCCCGTTTGAGATTCTGGATTCCGTATCAAAAGGTAAAATTAATGCCGGTTACTCCATGGCAGCATACTGGGCCGGTAAAATTAATGCCGGACCGATTTTCTCCGCGATTCCCTTTGGACCCGAAGCCGGTGAGTACCTGGCATGGATGTATTACGGCAATGGGCTGAAACTGTACCAGGAGATGTATGACACCCATGGATACAATGTAAAAGTCCTTGTTTGCGGTATTAACGCACCGGAAACCTCTGGATGGTTTACGGAAGAGATCACATCCGTTGAACAGTTCAAGGGGATGAGGATGAGATTTATGGGGCTTGGCGGTGCTGCAATGGAAAAACTGGGCGTTTCAGTCAGCCTTCTGCCCGGGGGCGAGATTTTCCCGGCTCTTGAGAAAAAAGCCCTTGATGCCACCGAGTTCTCAATTCCTGCCGTTGACAAAAGATTGGGTTTTCATAAAGTCGCCAAATACAATTACTTCCCCGGATGGCACCAGCAAGCCACTATTTTTGAATTGTTGATTAACAAAGATACCTGGAACAGCATGACGGATCATCAGAGAATGGTTCTCGAAATGATGACACGGGCTGCCACACTTGATGCGTTTGCTTACACAGAAGCCATCCAGGGGGCTGCCATGAGAGAAAATGTTGAGAAAAACGGTGTCAAACAGATGTATTGGTCCAAAGAGATGCTGGCTGAATTCAAAAAAGCATGGGAAGCGGTTGCCAAAGAGCAATCTGCTGCCGATCCCTTCTTCAAAAAAGTCTGGGATGACGTTTCCGCGTTCAGGTCAGACTACAAAATGTGGCAGACGTATGGATTTCTTCCCCGTCCGGAACCTCCTAAATAATTCATTCGGGTAATTTAAAAACGGTGCAGGTCAGCGAAAGTTGTCCTGCACCGAAGCGTTTATTTACTTGTTCAACGTCAGGATATTATCATGAATACTGAAAGCAACACCGATCGCTCGATTAAAATGTGTGATGCGATGGACAGTTTTGTTCAGAAAATCGGTCACTTTTTTATGTGGACAAATGGTCTGCTGATTATCGCAATCATCGTCCAGGTCGTCCTTAGATACGGGTTTGGCAAAGGCTTGGTCGTATTGGAAGAGCTTCAATGGCACCTGTATGCCGTCGGCATCATGTTTGGTGCCTCATATGCAATGACGCTTGACAGTCATATCCGGGTGGATATTGTCCACGCCAATCTAAGTGAAAAATGGCGTTATCGATGGGATCTTTTCGGGATTATTTTTTTGTTGATGCCTTTTGTCGTTATTGTCTTTCACCAGAGTCTGGATTTTGTTTGGGAAGCCTGGCGGGTCGGAGAGAGTTCTGATGCACCAAGTGGTCTGCCGTTCCGGTGGTTGATCAAAGGGGTGATTCCGGCAAGTTTCGGCCTGCTGGCCATTGCAGTTATCTCCCGTGCGATTCGAATTATTCATTTTCTTAGAAGAGGTTAACCCGATGGAATTTAATGATTATCTGGTCATCGCCATGTTCTTGACCTTTATTTCTCTCTTGTTCACCGGATTTCCCGTCGCCTGGGTTTTGGGCGGTGTTTCCGTATGGTTCACCGTTGTCGGATGGGCCTCTGATACATACTTTGATACCTGGACCGGGTTGGACTACCTGACATTGGGTATGTCGGTCAACCGGATATATAAATTTATGGATAACTGGGTTCTGGTCGCCCTGCCCATGTTTATTTTTATGGGGTTAATGCTGGACCGGTCCGGTATTGCCGAAAAACTTATGAAATCCATGCAGAATTTGTTTGGAAGCGTCCGAGGCGGTCTTGCCGTGACGGTAACCACCATCGGCATCATCCTGGCGGCATCCACCGGTATTATTGGCGCATCTGTCGTTCTGCTGGGGCTGCTCTCTCTGCCGGCCATGATGAAACAGGGGTATTCCAAAACACTTGCATTGGGTACCATTGCTGGTTCCGGAACCCTCGGTATTCTTATTCCGCCCAGCATCATGCTGGTGATCATGGCGGACCAGCTCGGGTTGTCCGTCGGCGACCTGTTTATGGGGGCGGTCACACCGGGAATTATATTGGGATTGCTCTATATTTCCTATATCCTGGCCTTTTGTTATATTAACCCGGATGTAGCCCCGCTGGATGCGGATCGCAAGCCTCTTAACTTTAAAGTCATATGGGATATTTTTGTCAGTATTCTTCCTCCGGCTCTGTTGATTTTAGCCGTACTGGGCTCTATTTTTGCCGGTATCACCACGCCCACTGAAGCCAGTGGTGTGGGGGCATTGGGTGCGACCCTGCTGGCTGCCGCCAATAAAAAGCTGAACTGGACGGTTATTGTGGAAGTAATGAAGTCCTGTTTTAATACAACAGCCTATATCTTTGCCATCTTTCTGGGTGCGACCTGTTTTGCCCTGGTTCTCAGAAGTCTGGGCGGGGATGAATTAATTGAACGATCTTTGATGGCGTTACCGTTCGGTCCCTATGGCGTTATGATCATCATTCTGGCCGGTGTATTTCTATTGGGCTTTTTCCTGGACTGGATCGAAATCACTTTGATTGTACTGCCGTTGATTGCCCCGGTCGTTTCGACGCTTGGGTTGAACATAGACGGCGGCGGCGTTGTCGAGAATGCTGAGTTGGTCTGGTTTGTCATGTTGATTGCCGTCAGCCTTCAAACCTCATTCTTAACCCCGCCGGTGGGGTTTGCCTTATTTTACCTGAAAGGTGTCTGCCCGCCGGAAATCAAGCTGTCGGATATCTACAAAGGGGTCATACCGTTTATCATATTGCAGCTGACCGGACTGGTTATTATCCTTATGTTTCCGAACCTGGTCCTGTGGCTGCCGATACTGGCATATGGCAATTAAATAAGGTTTCAAGATGTTGTCCTGACACCCTTAGATTTATTAAAGAAATACCATTGAAATCCGGCCCTTTTTTCGAACAGGGCCGGATTTTTATGTGGATTTAAAATCCAATTTTTTTGAATGAAAACGACAAACGGTATCATTATTACGAAACATGGGTTATTTTAATAATTTTAAATATCGGATATCAACCGGTCCAGCCGTAAAAGCCTTTGCATGTAACATTGAAAGATGGAGTAATCACAGCGGTTTTGAAAAGATGCCCGTGTTGACAAACCAGAGATAAACAAGGTAGAGTTAGAGTATCTATAATCGATAATGGAAAGGAAAAATGGTAGCCAATCCTTTAAAACCGAAAAATCTGTCTGATCAGGTTTTTGAGCGGATCCGCGATCTTATATTCAGGGGGGATCTGAAACCCGGCGAACAGCTTAAATCAGAACGGGAATTGACTGAAATTATGTCTGTCAGCCGTCCGACCATTCGCCAGGCAATAAAGAAACTGATTGAAAAGGGGCTCGTGGAAAATCGGCAAGGGCAGGGTACCTTTGTCTGCAACCCAAAAGATACCAGAGGTCAGAACCTGCTAAAGGATCTTATTGACTGGGACGATGCCTCTTTACGGGATCTGCTCGAAGTCCGCATGGCCCTGGAATGCCAGGCCGTGACAACAGCCGCCATCCGATCCACCAGTGAGGATGTGGATGCGCTGGACCGCCATGTCAAAGAGATGCGTGAGTCCATCGAAAAAGGGGAGCTGGGAATTATGGAAGATGTTCGCTTCCATATGACACTGGCCTATGCAACCAAAAACCAGATACAAATTCTGTTGATGAAAAATTTGTATGACCTGCTCCATTTTGGGATTGAAGAGAGCCTAAAACAGCTATACCTTGATCCCGATAACCTTGAGATCATACTTGATCAGCACCAGCGGGTCACGGATGCCATTCGCTCCAGAAACACCGAGTCGGCATACCAGGCCATGCAGGAACATATAACATTTTTAATCAATTTTATGTGTGATGAAAGTGCACTTCTCAAGCAGGACTCCGTCTCTCTTTCATCCCACGGTCAGTCCACTGTCAACAGGGAAAAACGGGCGTTTAAATAATCGTTTTCCCCTTGTTTTTTCAAATCTGTTACGCCTGCTCTGACAACTTGCATCATCACTTTTATTCTTTTTAGTATCAACGGGTTACATAGAAGAATGAGTTCAACCATGGTTATGTCGTGTCTAAATCATTAACTTATACGGAAGGATGGTACGATGGCGTATGAAACCATTATCATTGAAACGGTTGACACCCATGTCGGTGTCATCATTTTAAATCGTCCGGATCAAATGAATACATTCAGCAGTCAGATGGCCGATGAGTTGGTTCGGGCCCTCAGAAAAATGGATATGGAACCCGATATCCGGGTGATCTTGTTAAAAGGGGCCGGCAAAGCATTCAGTGCCGGAATCGATATTAATGAACTGGCAGATAAGACCGCGTTAAAATATCAGGAATGGATCCGGAGAATGGAGGAGCCTCTGGTCCATGTTTCAAAAATGAAGACACCTGTTATTGCACAATTGCAGGGCGTTGCCGCGGCAAACGGGATGGGACTTGCTGCGGCGGCAGACCTGGTCATTGCCGCTGAAAATGTGCGCATGGGCTTAACGGCCATTAATGTCGGGCTGAATTGTGTGGGGCCTGTCATTCCGGTGGCCCGGTGTGTGGGGCGTAAAAAAGCATTGGAGCTGCTGCTCTACGGAAGACTGCTAAAGGCCAAAGAGGCCTTTGATTTGGGTCTGATTAATAAAATCGTACCCAAAGAAGAACTGGATGCGCAGGGTTTGAACTGGGCAAAAGAACTGGCATTGAAAAGCCCGGTTGCGGTCCAGATTGCAAAATCGGCCTTTTATGCTGCCGAAGATATGGCGTATGAAAAGCAATTCGCCTATATGAACGAAGCCTTTGCAAGGCTTTGTACAACCGGTGATGCAAAAGAAGGGGTGAGTGCTTTTTTTGAAAAACGCACCCCAGACTGGAAAGGATCGTGATTGCGGGCGGGACGGCTTGTCTGTCAAAAACAGATGCAGGTTGGCTCCAACGATGGGATTTAATCTATTGTTTGTTCAATTGGTATTTTCGAACCGCCCGGTTATGTTCTTTCAAGGTTTTTGAAAAATAGTGCGTGGTATCTTTTTTAGAAACAAAATAGAGATAGTCGGTTTGATCGGGATACAGGGCGGCCTGAATGGAAAGAGCCCCGGGGTTGGCAATGGGACCAACGGGCAGGCCTTTCATCTGGTAGGTATTATACGGGGTCGGTGTGTTCAGATGGATTCGTCTGATATTACCGTCAAAATTTTTGATTCCGTATATCACGGTGGGATCGCTTTGCAACCGCATATTTATTTTCAGGCGGTTGTGAAAGACAGATGAAATGATCGGACGTTCCGAAGCATCCCCTGTCTCTTTTTCTATAATGGATGCCAGGGTGATGATTTCAAACATCGAAAAACCCAATTCTTTTGCCCGCGCCTTCCATTCGGGTGTCAGCACCTGATTGAGTTGGTCGACCAGCGTGGAAATAATCGTCTGTGTGTCCGTGCCTTTGGGAAAAAAATACGTGTTCGGAAAGAGATATCCCTCAAGCGTGGGGGCGTCGATGCCAAGCGATTGAATAAAAGACGGATCAGAACAGAGCCGAATAAATTCAGAGGCCTTGGAAAACCCTTCATTTTCAAAAATTTCAGCTGTTTCCACAATGGTGAGTCCCTCTGGTATGGTCACCCTATGGAGTTTTACTTTTCCCTTCAACAGGATGTCTAAAATCTGTTCGGGCGAATGGGCACCGGATAGCTGATACTCCCCGGCCTGGAGCCGTGTTTCCGTTTTCTTCATTTTGGCAAGCCAGGTAAAATAGGTATGGTTGGATATGAAACCATCGGTTTCAAGGTTTTTTGCGATGGTTTTAAGGCCCTGACCGGGTTTGATGAAAAACGGTCTGGCATCGCTTTGAGGATCAGCCGGTGTCTGAATAAATTCTGAAAACCGATGATAATAGAAGGCCAAAGAGCTTGAAAAGATGAGCATCAAAATAAGAGCAGCCCCTATGGCATATTTTTTTTTTATGATCATCTTCAAATCCTACTAGCTACCTAAATAAATATAAAAGGGCACTACTGTCCAAAATAAATTCAAATCCTGATTTATAGATTCCGTAAGCCCTGCCAATCAAGGATACGGTTTCAAAATTCAAAACCAGGTGGCCGTTTTCGTTTCCTACATGCTCAAATACCTTTAAGAGGTAATTGCATCTGCACCGGAGGTGGCACCTCCGGTTTTATATCAAAAGGCTTATCCAACCATTCCCAAAGATCCTTGTAGCTGAACAAATTCCACCTTAAGAAAGCCACCAGATTGGACAATGACCACCCAAATTTTGATTTGAGCTGGAAAAACTTGATTAACAGCATGGCAATCAATGCTGTCCAAATCTGGATGTACAGAGCATTCTCTGTCGTTCCAACAAATGTCTTTATACGCAGATTCTGCTTTATTGCCTTAAAAAACAACTCGATCTGCCACCGATCTTTATATATGGCCGATAGGGTTGTCGCCCCAAAGTCATAGTGATTGGTCAAAAGGACAATTTGTTTTTGATTCTCAGCGTCCCATACTGTAATCCGCCGTAAAAGGATCGGACAGTCTTTACGAGCCTTATATCCTGTAAATTTAATTAGCTCATCGGACAGAATATTACGATTAACAGGCAATTTTCGGGTCTCAATCACTTCATAGGTTGCATTGTCTTTTAGTCGGGTAACAAAAAATACTTTTTGTGCTGTCCAATACGCATAAAGGCTGTAATCGGTATACCCTTTATCCATTGTAACGATTGACCCTGGTGCCAATGGGAACTTCCTGGCAAATCGCGATTCGTGCTTTTTACCGTCAGATATGTATGCGTATGAAGGAAGATATCCGTTATGGTCTAAAAGAAGGTGGAGTTTGACCGCTCCTTTGGTTCTGCGAAACTCTGCCCAGGGAAACAGATTCAAACACAGGGATATTGTGGTGCTGTCCAAAGAAAGCAGTTTGTTCTTGAATCTAAACTTATGCTTGCCAGGACTGGCTTTTTGGCAAAATTCAAAGGTGTCGTAAAACAAATCCCGGAACAATTTCCATGACCGGTTCTTATTGGCATAGGAAAGGGTAGACTTGCTCGGGGCATCAACGATTCCAAGATGATGCAATTTGCCCATGCAGCAGGCAAGTCCGCCGCTGATTTCTCGAAGGCTTTTTGCTTGAGCAACCTGGCAAAAAAGCATGGCAACAAATTGGTCCCAGCTTTTGAAGCCTTTTGAGTATCTTTCTGTTTTGTGTTCCAATACCAAACTCTTAAATTTATTACGGTTAAAAAACGCTAACAGTTGACTGAACAGGCTTGCATATCGTACCATTTTCTTGAATTCTCCTTTGTGTGGAAATTGGATTTTTGTTGTGGTGACTAAAACCTTAATCCCACAAGGAGAATTCCTACAACACTTTTTTTATCTCAAATCCGTTTTTGGACAATAGTGCAAGAATATCCATTTTTACCTCCAGTTAGGAATGCATATAGCTGAGTTTAGGTCAGTTTTTCAGTTGAATGAAATCAGGAATTTTACAACAACTACAAAGTATACAATGAATACCTTGCGTGTCAAACTATATTCGTATTCATTGTATACATTATGAAAAAAGATATTATATTGACAGTACGAGTGGATGAAAAAATGTATTCTCTTATTCACTCTTTAGCAAAAAAAGATGATCGAACGCAGGCTTGGATGACAAGGCGCCTTCTTAAAGAAGCTCTCCAGGCAAGAGGGTTGATTAAAGCTAAAAAGCAATAACCAATTCCGAATCGGATAGCCGGAGGATTTAATCCCTAAGCCCCCACACCACCCTGCAAGTGGGTCCGCACAGGGGGTCATCAAGCTTACCGGGCTTTAGCCGGGCAAAGAATTCTCACCCACTGATCTTTGGCAGATATTAACCCTTGTTCAGACAGCCATTTGTTGGTCGTTCCGGCTTGTGTTGCCATTTTTCCGGAAAGATGCCATGACCCCCTTCGGAATTATGGGGACAATACATATTTTCTGATTAAAACAGTATAGTCCCCGTTTTTCCCAAAACAAATCAGATGCAAAAAAGAGTTTATATGACAAAAAATAAAGATCGTGAATATCGTATTGATATGGAAGTTGTAGTTGATGCTTATGATAGTGAAGAACGTGCAATGGGTTGGTACTACTATGTTGCAGATGAATGTAACTTCCCTTTCAAAGCTAAATGCATATCTGAAGAAAGAAAAAGTCCACTTCAGAAGGGAGATATTGTAGAGGTTATAGATATATCTCCAGCAAATGAATGTGAACGAGCAATTTATATGGATATTCAGTGGAGTGGACGCAAGTTAGCTGTCCCTTTATCTCAATTGGAAGGGATTGAGATGAGTGAAATAACCAAGCAGGTTGTTGAAGATTGGCACTATTGGATCAAAATGGGATACGAATTTTAAGTTGAAAGTGTAAATGGTGTGTCGGGCTCACGCAACCTGTTGATATCGAATAGTTTTGAATAAAATTTAGGGCTCATTTTAACCTTGGCCATACATTTTTAATGTGTAAAATAGGACTTTAACAATTGATTAAGGTTCTTTTCTAAATATGCCGCGTGCAAAACGATTCTATATTCCAGGTTACATATGGCACATCACCCATCGCTGTCACAAACAAGAATTTTTGCAACGATGAGGTAAACTTTTATAACAGGGATTATTGCTTAACAACAGGGGGCGGGGACTGTGCCAGCCCGATTTTCTGTCCCGTGGTTGTCCGGGGGATTTCCGGGTCAAGCTCCTTTAATTTCCGGTAAAGTGTGGGAAGGCTGATGCCGAGTTTGGCAGCCGCTCTTTTTTTCCCCTCCACAGAGTGGCCAAAGGATTCTATGGCGTCGTTGATCAGGGACCGTTCATAATCACGGACCTTCTGCGTCAGGGACCGGGCCCTGGCTTTGGTGGGGGATCGTTTTGAGATGGCTGCGGGAAGGGAGCCCGGTTTGATGAGGGGGGCGGTTTCGATATTCACGGCATGTTCAATGGCGTTTTGGAGTTCCCGGACATTGCCGGGCCAGTGGTAGGTGGAGAGAAGATCCAGCACTTCGCCGGAAAAGGCTGTGAAGTGGCGCTGCATTTTTTGATTGTACTTTGCCAGAAAGCGTTTTGCCAGTATGGGGATGTCCTGGGGCCTTTTCCGCAGGGGAGGAATGGTAATGGGCATGACATTGAGCCGGTAATAAAGGTCCTGCCTGAACCTGCCTTTGCGCACCAGGGTTTCCAGATCAATGTTGGTGGCGGACAGGATACGGACATCCACGGGAATGGTACTGATTCCCCCCACCCGTTCCACAACCGCCTCTTGGAGAACCCTCAGCAGCTTGACCTGCATGTGCAGGGGCATGTCCCCGACTTCGTCCAGGAAGAGAGTGCCGCCGTCGGCCAGTTCGAATTTTCCGGGTTTACCCCCTTTCCTGGCACCTGAAAACGCACCGTCATCATATCCGAACAGTTCGCTTTCCAGGAGGGTTTCCGGGATCGCCCCGCAGTTGATGCCGATGAAGGGCTGGTGGTTCCGGGGGCTTTGGTTGTGAATGGCCCTGGCAAAGAGTTCTTTGCCGGTCCCGCTTTCGCCCTGGATGAGAATGGTTGAGTCGTTCCTGGATATGGAAGCGGCACGGATTTTTACCTCCCGAAACACCGTGCTTTCGCCCAGAATATCGTCAAACGAGGTCTCTTTGTGCTTTGCGGATAATTTATACACGGTGGAGCGGATCTCTCTGAAGTCCTGGAGCCTGAAAACCGCTCCCACAACTGATCGAGACACCATAACCGGTGTTGCAGACACCAGGCAGTGGATCCGGTCCGGGTGCCGGGTGTGAAATTCGCATTGCTCAAGCTTGAGGCCCTGTTGAAGGGCCTGCCGGATTAATTGATACGGCAGATAGTGGCGCAGATGGCGGGCATTGGCCAGTTCCTTGCCGCTGATGTGCAAAATAAGCTTGGCCTGCCTGTTGATCTGGGTGATACAGCCGCTTTTGTCAATGGCTATGATGCCATGATCCACAGAATTAATGGTGGTTTCCAACTGCTGCTTGACAATGCTCTCTTTTTTCAGGCTTTTTTGCAGTTGGATTTCACCAAAAATAAGGCTGGCCATGGACCCGATAAAGGCCAGAAGCTCACTGGTCTGATTCAGGATTTTTTCCTTCTGTGCCCGGGTATAGGCAACCATGAGCAGGACCCCGTACCGGGTGCCGTCCTGCTCAATGACCTTGATGACTTCTGCGGTTTCCGGGCAATTTCCCTCATAGCTGCACCCCCGGCAAAACTCATGATCCCCCGGGTTGGTAATCACAGCCGTACCAATCCGGTATACATGGCGGATAAAATCGCTGTTCACATCCGTACCCCGTGTCTCAAGAAAGGTTTTGCTGGTGGCCACTATCCGGAAGTCTGTGTCAATAATAGCCACATCCACCCCCATGGCCGACGAAATAGCACTCACCACATGCTGGGTCGTGTTTTGGATGGCGCGCAACGCTTTGGCATTCTCTTTCATATCATATGGTATGGCATTTTTTATCATTTTTGACAATAAGCGTGAAATTTTTTATTGATCTTGTGAATGCCCGATGTTTTCTGGATCGATTTGTCAGCCCCCCGTTATCCTCGGACGAAAAAATTCTCACATATGATAATCTTTTATAAAAGTAAGATTTTAGACGATAACGGATCAAAGAGGTTTCAATTGCCTAAAAATAAAGGGAAAAATATAATTTTTCTTGTATTGTATTGCTGTGGCACTGATATTGATATCTTCTTTTATTGCAATTTGAATACGTTTCATTGGGGTATTTGAAATTGGAGTGTTTGAAAAAAAACGATCGTTAACCTGAAAGGAGATAATGCAGATGAACGGATTGCGGCATGATGACCCGGAACTTTTTAAACTGGCGGAGCAGGAAAAAAAACGGATTGCCGGGACCCTTAATTTGATTGCTGCAGAGAATCATCCGCCGGCGTCAATCCTGGAGGTGCTGGGATCGGTATTTAACGAGAAAACCATTGAAGGGTATCCGGGCCGCCGGTTCCATGCGGGATGCGTCTATGTGGACCAGGTAGAATCCCTGGCCATTGACCGGGCAAAGCAGTTGTTTGGGGCGGAGTATGCCAATGTTCAGCCCCACAGCGGAACATCCGCCAACCTGGCGGTTTATTTCAGTGTCCTGTCCAGGGGTGACCGGGTCCTGGCCATGAGCCTGCCCCACGGGGGCCATCTCTCCCACGGCCATACCGCGTCGATTTCAAGCCAGTGCTTTGATTTCCGGCACTATACGGTATCCCGTGACACTGAACGGCTCGACTATGACCGGATCAGAGATATGGCCCTGGCATTCAGGCCGAAAATGATGGTTGCCGGTGCCAGCGCCTATCCCCGGCTCATAGATTATAAGATTATGGCCGATATTGCCAAAGAGGTTTCCGCCTGGTTGCTGGCAGATATGGCCCATCTGGCCGGTCTGGTAGCGGGTGAGGCCATTCCAAGCCCTGTTCCGTTCTGTGATGCGGTCACCTTTACCGGTTATAAAACCATGATGGGGGGACGGGGCGGGGTTATTCTGGCCAGGGAGGACCTGGGCCCAAAGATAAACCGGGCTGTTTTTCCGGGCACCCAGGGCACCAGCCCTGTGAGCATGATCGCGGCAAAGGCATTGGCCTTTAAACTGGCAAAAACCGATGGATTCCGGCGTATCCAGCAAAAGACCGTGGAAACCGCCGGCCATTTGGCCCAATGCCTGAAAGCTGCGGGGGTCTGCCTGGTGACCGGCGGCACTGATAATCATCAGGTGCTGGTGGATCTTAACGGTACCGGTATGACAGGTATCCGGGTCCAGGAATCCCTTGAGGCCGCCGGTATCCTGTGCAACCGGAACGTGGTGCCTGCAGATACCCGGGTGGAAAAAGGAGCCGGGGGAATCCGGTTCGGGACTGCCGGACTGGCCGCCCGGGGAATGGGCAAAACTCAAATGACAGCCATTGCCGGCTGGATTCTCCGGATACTGGCAGCACCGGATGATCCGGAAGGGGTTAAGGAGATACGGACCGAGGTCCGTAGCCTGTGTCAGCAATTCCCTGTGGCAGCTTACGGCCCGCCGGAGTGACAGGAATGAAAAAGGAAGGAGTAAAAAATGGACGAGCACCTTTTTGAAAAGATCTCAAATCATGTGGACACCGGGTTTTTGAGCCAATGTCTTATGGAGATGGTTTCCATTAAAAGTGAGAATCCCTTTGATGAGGCACCTCGGCCCGGATACCGGGAAAAGGAAATGGCCGAGTATCTGGCCGATACCATGACCGGTTTGGGAATGGCAGTGCCAAAGCGGGATGTGGCACCCGGGCGGCCCAATGTCTTCGGAACCCTGAAAGGCACAGGATCAGGGCCGGTGCTCATGCTGGCCGGCCATACAGACACGGCCCGCACCGATGGGTATGAGGATGCCTATGATGTCCGGGAAGACCGGGGAAAGATTTATGGCCGGGGCGCCTGCGACATGAAGGCGGGGATTGCCGCCTACCTTGAAGTCGCCCGCCTGCTCAAGGCTTCCGGGACAAGGCTTTCCGGAGATCTGATCATCGCCGGGATCGCCGATGAAGAGTTCAGGATGCTCGGCAGCAAGGATGTGGGCAGAAACGGGCCCTTTGCCTCCCAGGGCATCATTGGCGAGCCCACGGAACTGGCGGTGTGCCCGGCCAACAAGGGGCGGGTCAGCACCTTTATCCGGACCCATGGCAGGGCAGCCCACTCCAGTGTGCCGGAGCAGGGCACCAATGCCATTCTCCACATGGCTGAGGTGATCCGGGCGTTTCAGGATTACAACCAGGAG
>JANQML010000099.1 GCA_028280105.1 Desulfobacula sp.
TGTCGAGATCGCGTTCTGTTCGGAATGGCTCGCCGTCGGAGATGTTGAGCAGCTGGAAGAGACGCAGGCGAAGAACTGCTCAACGACGAACTCACCCAAAAAGAGATGCAGGTAAGCTTGGGCGCCATCCGCCGTAACGCCGTGCGGGCCGGAAATATTACGGACACCCTGCTGAACCGGGCCGCTGATCCGCCCGTCGGAAAGGAGATCTGCGATTTTGCCCGGCTCACCCTAGACTGCCTCCATTTCCTTCGGCCGCGCATGAAAAAAATCACACCCAAAAAGCAACTGGAACCGGAAAAATATTGGATTCAATGTGATGAAAGCCAGATCCAGCAGGTGCTCATCAACCTGCTGCTCAATGCTGTGGAAAGTATGAAACGCAACGGCGTTATCCGCGTGGCCCTGGCGGTTCATGAACAGGATGGAGCCGCCTGGAACCGCCTGCGGATTGAAGACAACGGCAGCGGTATCCGGGATGCGGACAAACCATTTGTGTTTGACCCTTTTTTCACCCGTGATAAAAAAGAAGGAAAAGGTCTGGGCCTGTTTGTGGCAGAGCGGATTATCACCAAACACGGGGGCAGGATCACGGTGGCAGACGCCGATTTAGGGGGTGCAGCCATGATCGTGGATCTGCCCCGGGTCGGAGGGGCTGATGCAAATTCGTCTATTGATAGTGGAAGATGAACAGGAGATGCTCCTGTTCCTGAAACGGTTTTTCACCCGCAAAGGCTATGCCGTCACCGGAGTGGCCAGTGCGGAAGAGGCTGTCGGCGCTTTTGCCGAAACCGAATATGACCTGGTGATCTCGGACCTTGCCCTGGCAGACATGAACGGATTGGACCTGCTTAAAGCAATCCGAGTCGTAGACCCTGTTCTGCCCTTTATTATCATCACCGGTGCGGGCACCATTGAGACGGCCGTGGAAGCCATTCAATCAGGGGCCTTCCACTACCTGACCAAACCTTTTAAACGGAAAGATCTGGAAATTCTGGTGAAACGAGCCGTGGAATTCGGCCTTATGCACCGCCGCCTCTCCCGCATGCACGAAGCCGAGAGTGCCAGAGAACGTCCCTTGATCATGGGAGAAAACCGGGAAATGCAACAGGTTGTCCGAACCGTGGAAAAAGTGGCCCGTTCTGATACGTCGGTGCTCATTGAAGGGGAGACCGGCACCGGCAAAAGCCTGTTGGCCCGGCATATCCACCAGACCAGCCTCCGGAACAACGGCCCTTTCATCACCATCGACTGCGGCGCGTTGCCGGAAAATCTTCTTGAAAGCGAATTGTTCGGCCATGTCAAAGGCGCATTTACCGGTGCGGTGCGGGCCAAGCGGGGGTTAATGGAAGAGGCCCATCAAGGCACCGTATTCCTGGATGAAATCGGCGAACTCAAACCTGCCACCCAGGTAAAGCTGCTCCGGGCGATTCAGGAAAAAAAGATCCGGCCCGTGGGCAGTAACCAGACCACATGCATCGACGTTCGGTTTATCTGTGCCACCAACCGGGAACTTACAGCGGATGTGGCAAAAGGCAGATTCCGGGAAGACCTCTATTACCGGCTGGCCGTCATCC
>JANQML010000109.1 GCA_028280105.1 Desulfobacula sp.
TTTTTCCAAAAATTCTTACCCTCCGGGAAAAGCGTGAAGGTTCCTTCTTCTTCGTTCCCAAGGTTTTGCGGTAGATTACTACAGCGGCAACCTTGGCGCCTTGAAGCTGGAACCTTCACGCTTTTTGCAACGATGAGGTGAATTGGAATAAAAACAGCCATTTTTCCGTCTAAAAATCAAAGATATATGAAATAATAAAGACCGGGGAATTGAATTGAATCATAACCTGATTAATATATAGAAAGGAGGCAGGTCAGGACATGATTACATGATATTCAAAAAAGCAGCGGAACGGAATGAATTTAAAACCCATACCTACCCGCATATGAAATTACTCTACAATGTGGCACTTAAGTATTGTGGAAATGTTTTTGATGCTGAAGATATTGTCCAGGAAACCTATATGATGGCATATCACAAATTCCATCAACTTCGGGAAAAATCAAAATGCAAACCCTGGCTGCTTAAAATTTTAAGAAATAATTTTTTAAAAAACTATCATAAGAACAAAAACCGTAAGCGGTTATCAGAACCTGAGTACATTGAGTTTCTAAAGTCAAACATGGCTGAAGAGACGGCCGAGCAGATCCTTTCAAAACTCTCCGGTAAAAATGCGGTCCAAAAGGCCCTTGATCAGTTGCCGGAAAAATATAAAACGGTTCTGATTTTGTACTATATGGATGAGATGCTTTACAAAGAAATCGCAATTGCCTTAGACATTCCCATCGGAACGGTGATGTCCAGATTGACACGGGCCAGAGAAAGCTTAAAAACCATTTTGCTCAAGCAGGCATTGAGTCATAAAAATAATATTTTAAACATCAATTTTAAGGAACATCAGGCTCGCCCGAACAGATGATTTGTAAAGAATTCGAAAACTGGGTTTTGACAAAAAAAATCACCGTTCCTGCTGTTAACCCGGCAGCACGGGATCACAAAGACAACTGCCCGGCCTGTTCAAAACTCTATGATGTTGATCATGCCGTGGAAGAAACGATTTGTGATGCATTCAGACAGACCGATATTCCCGACAGTCTGTACGAGCAAGTGGAAACCTCGATCAATCATCTCGAAAAAAACACCGGATCTGTACTCAATTATAAAATGGTCATTTCCGCCATTCTTTTTTTCATTGCAATCACGGCGGCATTTTACACCTTAAATAAACCGTTTCGATACAATAACCTGCACCAGCTGAGTGAAAGTGCCGTCTCACGGCATCTGCAAGGCTCAGGTGAGTTGGAGTTTACCGCAGATACCATGGATTCCGCGCTGATCAAAATGAGCAAAACCTTGAATTTCAATGTCATTCTTCCGGATTTATCCGCTCAGCATTTACCCGGTCCGGATTACACCCTTCAGGGCGGGCGTATTTGCACTCTGGGCAAATGCAAAATCGCTTACCTGGTCTACAGACAGCAGGAAAAAATCTGCTCCGTATTTATTCTCGATTATGATAACCTGGGCTTTAAAATGGCGGACGGAAGCAAATTCAACAATGAAATAAAAGGCCTGCATACCCTTATCTGGAAAGATCGCGGCCAGGTATATGCCATGGTCTATTAATCATTAACGTGACAATGACCGGGTGAGCCTGCCCGGATGAACATCATTTTTTAATTTGCAAAAAATGCCACTCTGTGGTATTTTTTCGGCCAATATTTACGTTTATACCCTAAAGGATAAAATTCAGTGAAAGTCGTATCCATTGCCATTAGCAAAAAAAAAGGTACCGTTAAAACATGCGTACCTGAAGCCGAGCTCATTGAAAACCATGGAATTAAAGATGACGCACATGCCGGGGACTGGCATCGGCAGCTTAGTTTTCTGGCATCTGAAAGCATTGAGCAGGCAAGTTCAAAGGAATTTTCAATCAACTTCGGTGATTTTGCCGAAAATATTGCCACCCAGGGGATCGACTGGAAAAACCAGAAAATCGGCCGGCAATATCAAATCGGTGATCAGGTCCGGGTTGAAATCACGCAGATCGGCAAAGAATGCCATAAAAAATGTGCCATCTATTATCGTACCGGTGATTGTATCATGCCCAAAGAAGGGGTGTTTGCCAAAATTTTAAAGGGTGGGTTCATAAAAACCGGGGACCGCATCAAGCCTGTCGAATAACCACATTATCAGCCATACGGAAACCAAGGAAAGACGATGAGTGTTCGCATTGAATTAAAAGATGCCCATAAAGGCTATACCTATGATCAGGATAAAATCATGTCTCCCCAGGAGACCGTGGATAATTTTAAGAAAAAGACAGCCGGTCTGAACCTTGATATTTTAAGCCGGACCCGGCGAATCGACAACGGTCGTTTGGATATTCCCGTTTTTTTCTCTGAATGCGGTACAGATGCCCGGCAGGTGACCGGAACAAAAAAACAGATGGGAAAGGGGGGGACCCCGGAACAGTCAGAGGCCAGTGCGGTTATGGAGCTTGCCGAACGGTTCAGTTTTTTTTCTTTTGTAAAAAATGAAAAAAACTTTATTTACGCCACAGCCCGAGAACTGGGAGAGGATGCCTTCCCCTATGACCTGATTATCCAGTCTGTTCACGATAACAGGGCAGATGCACAAAAGGTAAAACCGATTTTTGATAATCTTCGCCTGAAATGGACCAAAGGGTTTAGCCTGACACAAAAAAAAGAGGTCATGATTCCCTTCGACTGGTTTTACATGATCAACGAATTTAACGGCCCCTGTGCGGGAAATTGTACGGAAGAGGCCTTGAGCCAGGGAATCTGTGAACTGGTTGAGCGCCACACCTCTTCATTGATCAGTCATGACCGCCTCAATGTTCCGGGCATTGATCTGGATTCTTTTACCGATCCGCTGGTCATCGAGATGCTGGAAAAATACAAAAAAGAGGGGATCAAAGTCTATGCCTCTGATTTTTCTCTGGACACCGGAATCCCCACAGTGGGGATTCTGGCATGGGATCCGAACTCTTTCCCGGATATGAGTGAAATCGTCTGGACCGCCGGTACATCGCCGGATCCCCAGAAAGCCATGAGCCGGGCGTTAACGGAGACAGCCCAGCTTGCCGGTGATTTTAATTCCGGATCCAATTATGTGGCAAGCGGTTTACCCAAGTTCACGGATATCAAGGATGCCGAATTTATAACCCATCCGGACCGGATGGTCCCGATAAACCAACTGCCTGATCTGTCGGATGACAATATCAAAACCGAAGTTGAAAACCTGCTGGCCGCCATGAAAAATAACGGATTCGATGTCCTGGTAATCAATACCCGCCATGCCGGCCTGGATCTGCCGGCGTTTTACACCATCGTTCCGGGTGCCCATTTCAGGGAACGGGCCGTGGCAGCCAGTGTGGGAATGTTTTCAGCCCGCTTTATCACGGAAAGCCTTGATCCGGTGCAGGCCCTTTCGCGGCTGGAAGCCCTGGAAAACACCCTGCCGGGACAATATTACACCAGTTTTTACAAGGGCCTGATGCTCAGCGCGGTTCATGATTACGAAAAAGCGCTTCTAGAGTTTGAAACCGCATTGGAAAGAGATCCTGTCGAACTGAATACGGCGGATATCTATTCTCACATGGGGGCATGTCTCAAAGACCTTGAGCAATACGACAGATCCATACAGGCATGTAAGAAAGGCCTTAAAATAGATGAACAACGGCCGGATTTGTACAACACCATGGGTTTTTGCCACTTTATGCTCAAACAGTACGAAACCGCCATCACCTGCTTTGAAAATGCATTGGAAATCGATCCGTCCCTTGCCATCAACTATGCCAATATCGGCTCCGGATACAGAGAACTCGGCGATTCCAAACTGGCCATCCGGTTTTACGAGATGGCCCTGGAAATCGACCCGACCATCACCTTTGCCAAGGACAACATTGAAAAACTCAAAAACTAATGATACATTAACAATCAGTCTTTAATATTATTCTTTTTTTATGCTCCCAATCCGCGTACCAGGGATGACCCGAACCGGATATTCATGAAATTTAAGTAAATTTGCCGAAACGACTTAAATTTATAAAAACGTGACCTCTTCTTCCGTGTTTTTTGTAACGTATCCGGGCTGACACCCCGATGTCTGTAGCGGACATACGGGTTTAAGGAGTTTTTAATGAAGATAATGGTTGTCGATGATGATGCTGTTTCCCGGAAAGTACTGGAGAAAAAACTGACAGGCATTGCCGAGTGTACGGCCGTGGAAAGCGGGAAAAAGGCGGTCTCATTATTTGGAAAGACATTGCGTGACAAAGCCCCTTTTGACTTGATCATCCTTGATATATTAATGCCGGATATGGACGGTATACAGACATTAAGCCGGCTTCGAAAAATAGAGAAAAAGCTGGAGATTAAAAAGGAAGACCGGGTTAAAATTATCATGATCACAGCCAGCATGCGAAAAAAAGATATTAAAAAATGTATTCTTTTAGGGTGTAACGCCTATATTGCAAAACCGTTTAAAACGCTCAAAATTTATGAAGAATTTGAACGATTGGGTTTCTCAATTCCTAAAACGGTAAAGGAAGACCAGAAAGATCAGAAATCCTATACCGATCTTGTGACAAAAATTATAAAGCGGTTCAATAAAGGCGAAATCGAGCTGCCGGTCCTGCCCCACATCGTCAAAGAGATTCGAAGCCTTTTAATGAGCGATGATCCGTCTGTTGAAGAATTAACACAGATTGTTCAAAAAGATGCCGTGATCAGTGCCAAGCTGATCTCCGTTGCAAACTCAACGGTTTATCAGGGGGTGGACAAGGCCACCACCCTGAATGCGGCCCTTGTCAGAATCGGGATGAAAGAGACACTCAGCGTCATCACCTCTGTCACCAGTAAGAATTTATTCAATTCAGACAATGACGATTTAAAAGCCATTTTGGATAAATTGTGGCTTCATTCGCTGGCCTGTGCCAGTTGTTGTAAATTTCTGGCAGAAGCGGTTGAAGATGAATCCTTAGAGAGTGTCTTCCTGATGGGAATCATTCATGATATCGGCAAGGTCCTCTTATTGAAAGCCATTGCAGATATTTCACCGGATGAATCCCTGAATGACGAGGCGCTGCAGGCTGCAGTCCAGGAGGTTCACACGGTCTTTGGCGCCGTTCTGGTTAAAAAGTGGGGGTTTGCCCCGGAATATCAGCAAGCGGCGGAACGGCACCACTGGGACGCCTACCCCAAAGATGCGAAAAAAGAATTGCTGATCGTCCACATTGCCAATAAACTGGTGAGTGCCATTGGATTTCCGTCTTCATGCGACCCGGAGGAAACCGGCTCAAAAGAAACGGTCAAGCCGGAGATATCCCCGGCCATACTGGGACCTTTAAATATCGAAACGGAACATGTTCAGAAGATTTGTGACAAAGTCTCCGATGCCATGCTCAACCTTTCCGAACAATTTTAAGGGTGCCTTTAATAATTAGGATTTTGATTCTAGTTCAAGACGCAGCTAAATTTTAACCGGAGGAATACATGGAGTATTTTGAGGATTAAAATTTAGCTGTAACGCAGAAATCGGACCAAAAGCCAATTATTAGAGGTAACCTTAACAAAGGAGGTATGCTATATGATCTCTCCCCCGGTTCCCGCTTCTTTAAAAAACGGGTTTATGGCCCATTTCGTGATTGATCTTTTATTTGCCGTCCCTTTGTTTCTCTTTCCCCAAGCCTTTTTATCCCTTCTCGGATGGCAGTCTGTTGATCCGTTTGCCACACGAATCGCGGCAGCCGCTCTTTTCGGCATCGGGATTGAATCCTTTTTAGGGCGGAATGCATCGATCCACACCTATAAAAACATGCTCAACCTGAAAATCATCTGGTCCGGTGCAGCCGTTGCCGGTATCGCCCTTTCCATGATACAATCGTCATATCCGGCAAGTTTCGGACAATGGCTGCTGCTGGTGACATTCATCGGGTTCCACCTTCTCTGGGTATACTGGCGACTGAAAATCCGGCGGCTCTGATTAAAAGGGAAGCATATGTTTTTATCGAAAAAACCGGCCTGGAAGAGACAGATCATCTCTCCCGAACAGGTGCTGAAAAAAATAGAACCCGGTATGAATATATTTGTCGGCACCGGTGCCGCAGAACCCAGGACCCTGGTTAATGCATTGATGCAGGCACCGGAAGGAATGCTCCAGGACCTGACCCTGATTCAGCTGGTCAGTTTTGGGGATGCCATCTCCGTCAAGGCGCTGCGATCCAAAAAATATCGGCTGAAAACCTTTTTTTCGGGATGGATTTCTGCAGAAGCCATTTCAGCCGGTCTTGTCGATCTGGTGCCGTCCCGGTTTTCAAACATTCCCGTACTGATGAAAGAGGGCCAGGTTCCCATCGACATTGCATTTATACAGATCACCCCGCCCAACAAAGCCGGGTACTGCAGTCTCGGTGTAGGAGCGGATGTGGCCAGAAGGGCCATGGCCCAGGCCGATCTGGTTGTGGGGGAAATCAATGAACAGACCCCCTTCACCCTGGGGGATACCTTTGTCCCGTTTAACGACTTTGACATGGTTGTCAAATCCATTGATCCGCCGTTTTATTTCCCCAAATTTCCCGTGGCAGATGTGTTTGACAAACTGGCCGCCAATGTGGCATCCGTTATTGAAGACGGCTCCTGCCTGTCGTTTACCTTCGGGCCTCTTTTCGAAGCCCTGCCCAGACACCTGGCCCAAAAAAAGGATTTGGGAATCCACACGCCGTTCTTTACCGACGCCTTGATGGAGCTGGTGGAGAGCGGGGTGGTCAGCAATCGAAAAAAAGGCCTTTTTAAAGGCCGTTCCCTGACAAGCTATGCCTTGGGCAGTGAAGAATTGATGCAGTTTCTGGACAAGAATCCCATCGTGGAATTTCAGAGCCTTGAACATGTATTCAACCCCATCGAGATCGGAAAGAACCGCAGATTCGTATTTATCGTACCGGTTCGCCGCGTCGACCTGGCCGGCCGTGTGGCGCTTCACAACAGCAAGGGAAACGTAACGGCCGGGCCGGGCCAGTTGTCCGACTTCTTCAACGGGGCGGAGATTTCCATCGGGGGGTATACCATCATGGCCCTTCCCAGCCGAAACAGAGACAGCATACCCAATATCCGGCTCTCCGTTGAAGAGACACCGGAGTTGCTCAGCCTGCCCGAATCCATTGACCTGATCGTTACAGAACAGGGAATTGCCCATTTAAGAGGGAAGACCGTCCGGGAGAGGGCCCAGGCACTTATTGAAATTGCCCACCCCGAAGACCGGC
Organism: Desulfobacula sp.; assembly: GCA_028280105.1. Taxonomy (GTDB): domain Bacteria; phylum Desulfobacterota; class Desulfobacteria; order Desulfobacterales; family Desulfobacteraceae; genus Desulfobacula. Next base: position 7,226 of record JANQML010000109.1, read on the forward strand.
CAGCCCTTGTGGAAGGGGCGAAAAAATCCAACCTGATATACAAAGATCAGATTTTTCTGGCTGAAAGCGCCCATTTTTATCCATCGGACATTCAGGTCCGCCACCGGTTCAAAGATAAGCTGGATGTCCGGTTCAGGGCCATTAAACCGTCTGATGAAGACCAGATGAGACGCCTTTTTTACCGGTTTTCCGATGAGACCATTTACTATCGGTACTTCAGCGCCATCAAAACCATGCCCCATGAGCGGATGCAGGAGTATGTCAATGTGGATTACCGGAAAGCATTGTCTGTTGTCGGCCTGGTCGGGGAACCCGGAAAACAGACAATTATTGCCGAAGCCCGGTTCGTCAACCATCCGGACAAACCCATGGTGGATATTGCCTTTGTAGTGGATGAAGACTTCCAAGGTTTCGGGATCGCGACGTTTTTATATGACATGCTCGCTAAAATCGCCAGGGACCGGGGTAAAAAAGGGATAACCGCAGATGTTCTGCCCTCCAACGGCGCCATGCTTAAAATATTTGAAAAAGGGCCTTATCCGGTCCATGCAAAGATGGACCAGAGCACCTATTCACTGCAAATAGATCTAACGCGGCAACAGAGTTGATCCGTTATCAAACCGGGTCCGGCAGCCAATCCAAACCGGTTGATATGATCAACCCGGTGATATCCCTAAGAAGCCTTGGAATCCTCCAAAGCGTCCTCGGTCACAATCCGGTCCCGCCCGGTATGCTTGGCCCGGTACATGGCATCATCCGCCCGTTTGATCAATTCGTTTTCCGGTTCATTGAACCGGTATTGGGCAATGCCCATGGAAACCGATATCTTTCCCATGCTCTCGCCTGTTTCTTTGAGTTTCCATTCTTTCATGGACAGGGTCTTTTTGATTTTCCGGCCCACAGCCATTGCACCGTCTATCCTTGTTTCGGGCAGAAGAATCAAAAATTCCTCTCCCCCATACCGGGCCGCAATATCATTTCGCCTCAGGTGAGACTGGGTCAGCTTAGCAAGCCCCTTGAGCAGACTGTCCCCCACCAGGTGGCCAAACCTGTCGTTAACGGTTTTAAAATGATCCACATCCAGTAGAATGATCGAAAAAGGGGAATTGTTCTGCCTGGCCCGGATCCGTTCCAGCTCAAACTGTTTTTCAAGTCCCCGGCGGTTAAACAGGGATGTCAGGGTATCTGTCTGGGCCTCTTCCTGGGATTTTTCCAACTCCCTGTTGAGCTGTTTGAGATCTTCCGAAGATATTTTCATCCGGGTCTGGAGCCGCTTCCCGGATTTCACCAGTTTCCGTGTTTCTATGATCATCTGGTCAACGATCGCCTTAATCTCCGCATAATCACGGGCCTGGGCAATCTGATCGGAGAGGTGTTCAAGATGTTTTCCACTGCCGGCCAGATCCCCTTCGGTATCGGATACGTGACCGGAAATATCTTTGAGCATCAGGGATATCTTTGTCAGCAGCTTTCCGATAACGATCCGGTCCCCGTCTGCCACATATTTCTGGTATAACCCTTCGACCCGGTCTTTATTCAACGGGGTCTTTTCTTTAAAAAAGAGGTCAATGGCTTTTTTAAGCCGCGCATTTTTTCCGGACACGTATTCATACCAGACCGTATAATTTACCGGATCTGCCGGCAGCTTCTGTTTTGCAATATGATTCAACGCCAGCCGTAAGTACTCTCCTGCTTTGCTTGCCTCTTCCGTATAGCCCATAATTATCCTAGGTTTCCCTGGTGTTATAATATCCGTTATTTTTCCATCAGGCACTTGGCATGACCGGTTCAACCGATCCGGATGTTCCCAGTTGTCCACAGCCCGCTGCAACAGAGCGCCCCTTGCTCCAGCGTTTAATAACAAAAATGCCGTTTTGGGTCAGCATATCGGAAAATCGATGCATATCCCTGTCATCAGGCGATTGATAATTAAACCCGCAAACAGGATTATAGGGGATCAGGTTCAGGCGAACCGGCAGTGGCTTAATATAATCAGCCAGAGTTATAGCATCTTTTTGGGAATCATTTAACCCTTTTATGAGAATATACTCGAATAGAAAACACCCTCTTTTTTTGAGCGGGTAGGCCTGAAGAACATTTTTCAATGTTCCCAGGTCATTGGTCCTGTTTACCGGCATCAGACGGGTTCGAATGTCGTCTCTTGCACTGTTGATGGAGACGGCCAGCCGGATCCCCGGCAGCTTCATCCTCGCCAACTGCCTGATCCCCCGGGTTAAGCCGGCTGTTGACAGGGTCATATGCCTCTGGGCGATATCAAATCCTTTCTGTTCATTCATGATCCGGATCGACTGGATCACATTCTCAAAATTATCAAAGGGTTCCCCCATGCCCATGAATACGATATTTTTAATATCAAACCCAAGATTAAAGCGGGCATTAAATACCTGGCCTGTAATTTCAGATACGCTCAGATTTCGTTTTAATCCCATTTTTGCTGTCCGGCAGAACCGGCAGCCCATCCGGCAGCCCACCTGGCTGGAAACACACAATGTATGATGGCGGGTCATGGGGATAATCACGGATTCGATTTTCAATCCGTCCGTCAACCGGGTGATAAACTTTATCAACCGGCCGTCCTCAATGGTCTCCACCACCTCCCCGGGATTGATGCAAAGCCGGTCTTTCAATGCAAGGGTCAAGGCACGGGAGGCTTTAAATTCTTCGGCACAAAACGGAGTTAGATTTCCGGCCTTAAAAATTTCGCGGTAGAGGGCGGCGGCATGATACTCCCCTTTACCATGGTTTCGTTTAAGGGATTGGGTCACCTGATCCAGGCGATGTGACAAAATTTCCATTTCAATCCGTCGATTTCAGTCTCTCTAATTTTAATTGTACACCGGATAAATATCAGATATAATCCGGCATTTCCATGATTAAACCCAAACCGTTGCATCGGATCCCTGCCAAATAAAGGAAGTTCAATACAATGATGGCCCCAAACAAACACTCCCTCTATCCGGCACTCATTCTGATCCTCTTTTTTCTCTTCCCCTTGCCGACCGGTTTTGCTGAAGGCGGATGTACGGCGAGCGGATGCCATGCGGGGATCAAAGATATCGTTCCCATGGAACTGGAGATGATGCAATTAATCAAACAAACCGGACAACGCCACGGAGACCCGGACGGATGTGTTGTCTGCCACGGCGGAAACCCCTATGCCACCAAAAAGAAAAACGCGCACCGGTCCGTGCCTCCCGGTTTGAAGCGGGGAGTCGGTCCCAAAGATTTTTATCCGGACCCGGGATCGATCCGGATTGTCCAAAACACTTGCGGCGTCTGCCACCCGGGCTATCTCTACCGGACAAACCGGTCGTTGATGAATACGGAAGCCGGAAAGATCAGCGGAAATCTGCACACCTGGGGTATCGAACCGGGTTCCGGACAAAAACACAATTACGGCAACTACGACATCCGGGATACGGACGGACGGGTCCCCTTGGGCGCATCTGCCGCCTATCAAACCTATATGGCGGACCTGATGCAGCGGTATCCTGAAAATTTCCCCACCCGATTAAAAAAACTGCCCAAACCCGGGCTGAAAGAGATCGAAAACCGCCCTGAACTGGCAGCCTATACCTATCAAAGACAGGAGTGCCAGCGGTGCCATATCGGTGTAAAAGGGTCCCAAACCCGGGGAGATTTCAGGGGAATGGGGTGTTCTGCCTGCCATATGCCCTATGCCGTGGACGGAAAGTACCGGGGAGATGATGCAAGTATCAGCAAAGACGAACCCGGCCATATTGAATTTCACAGGATACAGGGAAACAGAAAAACCGGGGGGATTCCCGTCCGGACCTGTGCCGCCTGCCACAACCGGGGAAAACGGATCGGGGTTTCATTCCAGGGACTGATGGAATCCGCCTATGCCGTGCCCTTTGATGAAAACGGCCATCCCTCCCTGAAACGGCACAATAAAAACTATGTTCAACTGTCCCGGGACCTCCACCGCAACACCGAAAACAGCCATATGGGAAATCCGCCGGACGGCCTGCTCTGCCAGGACTGCCACACCAGTATGGATGTTCACGGGGACGGTAACATTCACGGCACCACCCTGGCCCAGGTGGAAATCGAATGCACCGACTGCCACGGCACACCGGATTCGTTTCCCTGGGAACTGGCCCTTGGGTACGGAGAGCATTTTGACAAAAACGCATCGGACCGGCCGGCGCGGGGTCTGGGAGATACCCGGCTCTTATCCGGCCGGCAGTTTGGATATAAGCATGATAAAAAAGACGGTTTCTTACTCTCCGCCCGGGGCAACCCCCTTGGGAACGTTGTCAAATCAGGCGATTCGGTCATTGTATATTCGGCACGGGGCAAGGATTTTAAAGTTCCCCTGCTCAAACCGATTAAATTAAAAGACACCTGGCAGTCTCCAAACGGCCGGGTGGCGATGTCTTCGGTCTCCGCCCATCTGAACCGTATGGAGTGCTATACCTGTCATGCAACATGGGCCCCCCAATGTTACGGATCCCACGTCAGGGTGGATTACCGGAAGAACAAAAAAAACAGGGCCGTTGACTGGGTGGCATCCGGGAATCTATGGGATCAAACCGGCCAGACGGCCGAGTCAAAAAGAGGATCAAAAGGGATTCTGTCCAACGCCGTGATAGAGGAGGCGCCCGCCTATCTCAGATGGGAAACCCCGGTACTGGGTATCAATGGAGAAGGACGGATTTCACCGCTTATACCCGGTTGTCAGGTGCGGTATACGGTTATCGGCAAAACCGGCAAAGTGTTGGTTCAAAACAAGATGCCGTCAAACCGGACCGAAGCCGAACAATTGGGTCAGACCCTTCTGCCGCTGTCCATGGATATGGCACCGGTCCAGCCCCACACCAACCAGAGAAAGGCCCGGTCCTGTGAAAGCTGCCATACCCGTCTGAAAACAGCCGGTCTCGGCGCTGACCCGGGGATACTTCCGAAGGGGGCGCTGGACTGGTCAAAGATCACCACACAAACGGGTGTCCAGGTGGCCACGGTGGGCACGCACTGGCCCGATAGCCGGGCATTTAACACCGAGGAGATTCAACGGCTGTTAAAGGTGGGAACCTGTATGGGGTGTCACACCGATATGGCGGACGGCACGTTCTGGAAGCGGGTGGCACGGACCGATCTGCTCGACGCATCAAAGCACGGCCAATTAATGAACCAGGCCCTCAAATCCTTAGGCCATTCCCGTTGACATCGGGTTCGGTTAAACATTCATTGAATTTAAAAACCGTATTTGCTTGACAAGCTTATCTCACATCATATATGAAACTTTGACAAAAACGTATTGTCAGAAGCAATACAGCATAGAATAAAATCATATCTGAATACGCCACGAAGGCAGGTTATCGTTAACAGCGGTAGGGTTGCCATTGTGGCTTTTTTATTTTCCCTGCCCCATACCCTTACAGGAGTTTTGTTAAAATGAAAAAGGTATTGTTTTGTTTCTCTGTATTCATGCTGGCTTTAAGTTTTTTTCAGCCATCTGTCTCTCCATGCTTTGCCGATAATGATGAACTGGTTCTGGCACTCAAGGGTGAACCTGATGACGGATTTAACCCTGTCATGGGCTGGGGAAGGTATGGTCACCCGCTTTTTCAATCCACCCTCCTGGCCCGGGACAACGATCTGAATATTATCAATGACCTGGCAACGCAGGTCCGGTTGGATGAACAGCGCACCTGCTGGTACATTTCAATCCGCAGGGATGCCGTGTTTTCAGACGGAAAGCCGCTGACGGCAAAAGATGTGGCTTTTACGTTTAACACCGCAGCCAAAAGCGGCGGCAAGGCAGATCTTTCCAATCTTGAAGAGGCAGTTGCGACAGGGGATTATACATTGGAGATCCGGCTTAAAAGACCGGATTCCACTTTTATAAATCGTCTGATTACCCTGGGGATTGTTCCGCAACATGCCTATGGTGACGGCTACGGCCGAAATCCTCTGGGTTCCGGACCCTTTGTAATGAAAAACTGGGTGGAGGGAGAGCAGCTGATCGCTGCGGCAAATCCGTTATATTACGGGGAAAAACCCTACTTTAAGCGTCTGGTTTTTCTTTACGCCAAAGAGGATACCATGCTGGCGGCTGCAAAAGCCGGCAAAGTGGATATGGTCGTCGTGCCGGCACACCTTGGCAAACAGAAAATTAAAAACATGACGGTGAGAGCCGTTAAAAGTGTGGATAACAGGGGAATGATGTTTCCCATGGTTAAAGATGAGGGAAAAACATCCCCCTCCGGCGCACCCATCGGTAATAACGTCACCTGTGACCCTGCCGTCCGAAAGGCCGTCAACCTGGCCGTCAACAGGAAAGCGCTGGTGGAAGGTGTCCTGGAAGGGTATGGGCGCCCCGCCTTTTTTGTCTGCGATAACCTGCCGTGGGACAACGCCGACAACAGGTTGTCAGACAATAATAAAGCAGGTGCACAAGCTCTCTTAAAAAATGCCGGATGGACAGATACCGACAATGACGGTGTTCTGGAAAAGAACGGGGTGGAGGCCCGGTTTACCCTGGTCTATCCGTCAGACAGGGCCGTACGGCAGGGGCTTGCACTTGCCGTAGCAGATATGCTTTCGCCCGTGGGAATCAAGGTCGATGTACTTGGCAAGAGCTGGGACGACATCAAAAAACGGATGCACTCCGATGTGATTCTTTTTGGCTGGGGAAGCCATGACCCCATGGAGATCTACCACCTCTACCACAGCAGCCTGGCCGGCCAGGGGTGGTTTAATGCGGGATATTATAAGAACAGCACCGTTGACGACTATCTGGACAAGGCAGTGAATGCCAAAGATTTTGAAACCTCATTGACGTTCTGGAAAAAAGCCCAATGGGACGGGAAAACCGGCTGCGGCCCAAAGGGTGACGCGCCATGGGCGTGGCTGGTCAATCTGGATCATATCTATTTTGTGAAAGACGATCTTGATATCGGCCAATCCAGAATAGAACCGCATGGTCACGGCTGGCCCATTACCGCCAATATCACAGAGTGGAAACGAAGATAGAATGAAAACGATAGTCTGTTTTCTGATAAAAAAAATAACAAGAATGGCTGTTGTCATGGGTGCGGTCTGCATCCTTGCCTTCACCCTGATCAGCCTGGCTCCCATTGATCCGGTATCGGCCTACCTGGGGTATGACCGCATGCAGATCAGCAAGGCCCAGGAAGACCGGATCATCAAACGGTGGGAGCTGGACAAACCAGCCCCCCAACGTTTAATCCGATGGTTTAAAAATGCATTGTCCGGTGATCTGGGTATTTCCGTTATTCACGATGAACCCGTTATCGATGTCATTAAAAAGCGGTTTTCAGCCTCATTCGTGTTAATGGGTCTTGCATGGCTCATTTCAGGGGCTGTGGGGTATCTTCTCGGGGTGATTGCCGGCACGTTTAAAGATTCATGGATCGACAGAGTTATCAGGCTTTATGCCTATACCCTTGCTGCCACACCAACCTTCTGGATCGCCATGGTTCTGCTGGTTTTTTTCAGCGTATCTCTTGGCTGGTTTCCGTTCTGCTGCGCCGGCCCTTTGGGGGTCATGCCGGAGGATGTCACCCTGGGAGAACGGATCTATCACCTGATATTGCCGGTGTTTACACTGTCGGTGATCGGTGTTGCACCGATCGCCCTTCATACACGGGAAAAAATGATCGATGTCTTTCAGAGTGACTTTGCCCTTTATGCGGCATCAATGGGGGAATCCAGGACAGGCATTGCACTTCACCACGGACTGCGCCATACCCTGCTGCCCGCAGTAACGCTTCAGTTTGCCAGCTTTGGAGAGCTCTTCGGCGGTGCTGTTCTTGCCGAACAGGTTTTTTCATATCCGGGGCTTGGCAGGGCAACGGTTGAAGCCGGTGTAAGAGGGGATGTGCCGCTACTGCTTGGGATCGTATTGTTCTCGACCCTTTTTGTGGTAACCGGGAATATCATCGCAGACCTCTTATACCGTTTGATCGATCCGAGGATTCGGATCGGAGAGGCCGTATGATGGCACCCCCTGTAAGAAAAAGTCCTAAATTGAAAAATATCCGCCAACGCACACTGGCATGGTTCATCATCAGCCTGGTTCTGTTTGCCGGGCTTTTCACCGGTGCTTATATGATCGGAGACAGCGGATTGGAGACTCAGTTTTCCATCCGGAATCAGGCCCCGAGCTGGTCCCACCCTTTCGGAACCGACTGGCTGGGCAGGGATATGCTGACCCGGACCCTCAAGGGTCTGTGCATCAGTCTTGGAATCGGTATGACGGCAGCCCTCTGTTCCACCGTGATCTCTCTTGTGCTTGGAACGGCTGCCGCTGTTATGGGTAAAAAAACCGACAGGGTGGTCACGGCAATCATTGATGTCATCATCGCAACCCCTCACCTGGTCCTTTTGATTTTGATATCATTCTGTTTCGGCGGGGGGGCAAAGGGGGTTATCATTGCGGTTGCATTAAGCCACTGGACCCGTCTTGCAAGAATCATCCGGGCGGAAATCCTGGCATTGAAATCATCCGACTATGTGCTGCTGAGTTCAAAGCTGGGCAAAAGCCGCCGTTGGATCGCCTGCCACCACATGCTGCCGGGTCTATTGCCCCAGTTTCTGGTGGGGGTTCTGCTTTTATTTCCCCATGCCATCCTCCATGCCGCTGGTCTGACTTTCCTGGGATTCGGCCTCTCGCCCCATACGCCGGCAATCGGCATCCTCCTCTCGGAGGCCATGCAGCATCTGTCAACCGGTTACTGGTGGCTGGCTCTCGGCCCGGGTCTCAGTCTTGTGGCAATGGTTAAACTGTTCGATATCATGGGCAATTCCCTGCGGACCATGGTCAACCCCAAAACCGCACAGGAGTAGTTATGCTGGAAGTCAAAAACCTTTCCATATCATTTCAACGATACGGCCGGTGGCTGAGCAGAAAAACGCTGAACCCCATCCGCAGTTTGAACCTGTCATTAAAAAAAGGGCAGGTCATTGCGGTTGTCGGAGAATCAGGCGCAGGAAAGAGCCTCCTGGCGCACGCCATCCTCGGACTGCTTCCGAAAAATGCCGTAGTCAATGGAAAGATAACATTCAACGGGGAACGGTTAACCCCTGAAAAAAGCCGCAGGCTGAGGGGTAAAGAGATTGCGTTAATACCCCAGTCCGTCAGTTTCCTGAATCCGTTATGGTCGGTTGGCGGTCAGGTCTGCCGGGCCGCCGTTTTAAGCGGGGTGAAGCCTTCGGCTGCCCGACGCGCTATGCAAAAGGCCTTTGACCGGTACAGTCTCAGTTCTCAAGTCCAATCGCTGTTGCCGTTCCAGGTATCCGGCGGAATGGCCAGGCGGGTTTTGACGGCCGCTGCCGTCGTGGGAAATGCCCGGCTGATTATAGCGGATGAGCCGACAACAGGTCTGGATGAAAAGAATATCGCCCAATCCCTTGATTATCTGAAACATCTTTCCCGGAAGGGGAAAGCGGTCATCTTAATTACCCATGACATCGCGGCTGCACTGCATATCGCAGATACGGTTGCCGTATTTAAAAACGGCACCACGGTTGAAATTGCAAGTGCATCTGATTTTAATCATCCTGAAAAGCTGTCTGACCCCTATTCAAGGCAGCTTTATGATACCCTGCCGCAACGTGCCTTTATCAATGCGCTCAAAGATTAAGGAGAAACCCGATCATGCTTGAAGCACGCCGGCTCTCATACCGCTACGGGAAATCCGGTCCCTGGTTGGTCAGGGACCTGTCATTTTCCATCTCTCCCGGTGAAATCATCGGCCTTCCCGGGCCGAGCGGTACAGGTAAAACAACCCTTGCCAGAGTACTTGGCGGGTTTTTACCTTCACTGGAAGGAGATCTTCTGATTGATCACCATTTGATCCGTAAAAACGGATTCCATCCGGTTCAAATGATCTTCCAGCATCCGGAACTGGCCGTTAACCCGAACTGGAAGATCAGCAAAATTCTCAACGAAGGATTTCCGGTTCCAAACCGCCTGATCGAAAAATTTGAAATCGAAGAGGACTGGTTTGACCGTCACCCCTGGGAACTTTCCGGCGGACAGCTGGCAAGAATCTGCCTGGTCAGGGCCCTTGGCCCTGAAACAAGATTTCTTGTCGCTGATGAAATGACAGCCATGTTAGATGCGGTGACCCAGGCCAAAATATGGAAAAATCTTCTCGATTATACCTGCGAGAAAGAGATTGGTCTGCTGGTTATCAGCCATGATGCGCATTTAATTTCTAAAGTCTGTAACCGGACAATTGATTATTTTAAAATAGACTCTGATCACAGGGCATGAGGGCTCTGTTTTTACAGACCGGCTGAACAATTTTACGAACAGGCTAAACAACGCTCCCATCAAACGTCAACTTTTTTTACTGTTCTTCACCCAATCCATGCTTATATTGAAATCAGTACGCAACTTGTACGGATGATTATTTAAAAGCGGTTCAACAGATGGATAAAAGAACGGCTTTTCCGTAAGACTGGAGGTGAAATGATGACTGATTCGGAAGCACAGACACTGACCTTTCCGCCGGAGATCACGGTTAAAAACGATTTCACCGACCAGCTTCCCGAAGATCCGAACCCGGCCAACACCCGCCGCCAGGTAACGGGTGCCTGTTACTCACGGGTATCTCCAACCCGTGTGAAGGCACCGGCCCTTGTTGCCTATTCCCGTGAAGCGGCAAAACTGCTGGGGATGTCTGATTCGTTTTGCCGGTCCAAAGAATTTGTCCGTATCTTTTCCGGTAATCAGCTGGTAGACAAAACAACCCCCTATGCCATGTGTTACGGCGGCCACCAGTTCGGTAGCTGGGCCGGCCAGCTGGGCGACGGCCGTGCCATCAACCTGGGGGAGATCCATGATCCGGATACGGGCCGCTGGACCCTGCAACTGAAAGGGGCCGGCCCCACGCCGTATTCCAGGACGGCTGACGGGCTTGCCGTGTTGCGCTCTTCAATCCGGGAATTCCTGTGCTCCGAAGCCATGTATCATTTGGGAGTCCCCACCACACGGGCCCTCAGTCTTATCCTGACCGGCGAGGAAGTCGAACGGGACATGTTTTATGACGGCCATCCGAAAATGGAGCCCGGTGCTGTTGTCTGCCGGATTTCCCCTTCGTTTATCCGGTTCGGCAGTTTTGAAATCTTTTCTGCCAGAAACGAGCTGAATCTATTAAAAAAACTGGCCGACTATACGATTCGGACCGATTTTCCCCATTTGGGAGAACCGGGAAAAGAGACCTATATCCGGTGGTTTCAGGAAATCTGTAGAACAACCGCTGAAATGATCGTCCACTGGATGCGGGTGGGGTTTGTCCATGGTGTCATGAATACGGACAATATGTCGATCCTGGGGCTAACCATTGATTACGGACCCTACGGGTGGCTGGAGGATTTTGATCCGTCCTGGACACCCAATACCACCGACGCCCGCACCCGGCGCTATTGTTTTGGAAACCAGCCCGGAATTGCCCAATGGAATCTGGCACAGTTGGGAAATGCCCTTTTTCCGTTAATAAAAGAGGTCGAACCCCTGCAGGAAGGGGTGGACCGTTTCCGGACCGAATTTGAAAAAAACCGGCTGTCAATGATGGCCCAAAAGCTGGGGTTAAATCCATTTGATCCATCCGCAGACACCGGTCTGATCATTGATTTGCTGGAACTGCTCCCCATGGTTGAGACAGATATGACCCTGTTTTTCAGAAACCTGTCTAAAATCGATCTCTCTCTGATCGAAAAGCCTAAACCGGATATGGAAGCCCTGGCCGCACCACTGTCCCCGGCATGGTATCGCCCGGAACAGAAGACACCGGCCTACATGGAATCGTTTAACCGCTGGCTGAATCAATATGCCAGGCGCTGCCATCAGCAAACGGGGCCGGTTCAAGAGCGCCGGGACCGCATGAACCGGGCGAATCCCAAATATGTCCTGAGAAACTACCTGGCCCAGCAGGCCATTGAAAAGGCGGAAACCGGTGATTTCTCCATGGTCCGTGACCTGCTGGACCTGGTCCGACACCCCTATGACGAACAGCCGGGCAAAGAGATCTTTTCAAAAAAACGGCCGGACTGGGCCCGGACCAAGCCGGGCTGCTCCATGCTCTCCTGCAGTTCTTAAGGCCCTGTCTAGA